>JACPRT010000049.1 GCA_016189845.1 Chloroflexota bacterium
GGTGTACTCGACTTCCTCGAGCGCAAGCTTCGCCCATGCGCGTGCGCCCAGGGCCACGAGCGACGCCATCGCGCCAAGCGCGACGACCAGGGGCGCGTGCGCCAGGATCCCGGCGATGACGACGATCAGCAAGAGGAGCGACCAGATCTCGCCCCACAGGTCGGCGAGCAGGTCGGACCTGGTCGCAACGCGACGGAGCAGGCCCGGAGGCGGCGCCCACCACCCCCACGGTCCCCGGACGCGTTCGCGCGTCAGCCGTGCCATGGCTTGATCAGGCCGGATCCGGCCGCGCCATCACGACCGGCGCTGTATCGGTACGGGGACGCCGCGCACGATATCGTCGAGAATCTGCGCGGGCCGGCGCCCGCGGAGGCGCGCCTGCGAGTTCGGGATGAGCCGGTGGGCGAGCACCGGCTCCGCCAGCCGCTTGATATCGTCGGGCAGCACATAAGAACGTCCGTTCACGGCAGCCCACGCCTGCGTGGCCTTGTACAGCGCCAGCGAGGCGCGGGGGCTGGCGCCGAGCTCCAGCTCGTTGCTCTTGCGCGTCTCCTCGACGATGTGCAGCAGATAGTCACGCAGCGTGTCGTCGATCATGACATCCGTCACCAGCGATTGCAGCTTCACAAGCTCGGCCGCGGTTAACACGGAATTGATCTTCGGGATTGCAGTGGTTACGTGCTGGAACCGGGCCAGGATCTCCGACTCCTCGACGTGCGAAGGATATCCCAGGCGTATCCGCATCATGAACCGATCGAGCTGCCCCTCCGGCAGCGGAAACGTGCCCTCCATCTCGATCGGATTCAGGGTCGCAAGCACGAGGAAAGGCTCGGGGAGCGGCCGGGTCACGCCGTCCATGGTCGCCTGCCGCTCCTGCATCGCCTCGAGCAGCGCGCTCTGCGTGCGCGGGGTCGCCCGGTTCAGCTCGTCGGCGAGCAACACCTGGGTGAAGACCGGTCCCGCGCGAAACTCGAACTGTCCGGACTTCATGTTGTAGACATTGACGCCAAGGATGTCGGCCGGCATTAGATCGGGCGTGAACTGGATCCTGCGAAACTGGCAGTCGATCGACCACGCCAGGGCCTTTGCCAGGGTCGTCTTGCCGATCCCCGGCACGTCCTCGATCAGGATGTGGCCATGGCAGAGGAGGGCGACGAGCGCCAGGTCGACCGCCTCGCCTTTGCCGACGACGACCTGCTGGACATTGGCGCGGATCTTCGCGGCCGCATCGCGGACCTGGTCAGCGCTCAAACAACGACGACCGTGTTGGTGAGCGTCCCGATCTTCTCGATCTGGATGTCGATGACGTCGCCCTGCTGCAGCGTGAAATCGGGCGGTGGAATCGTCCCCGTGCCCGTGCAGACCGTGGTGCCGTCGGGCACGGGGTTGTGGCGTTGCAGCCAGTCCGCCAGGTAGGCGCAGTCCCTCCGCATCTTGCTCGTGTTGGTGGAACCCCTGAACGCCTGCTTCCCAGCCCGCGTGATGGTCAGGGTCACGGTCAGATTCTGGGCATTGCCGACCGCCTCCGGCGTGACGAAGCATGGGCCGATGGCGCACGACCGGTCGTAGATCTTCGCCTGCGGCAGGTAGAGCGGGTTGTCTCCCTCGATCGTCCGGCTGCTCATGTCGTTGCCGCACGTATAGCCGGCGATCCGGCCGTCGAAGAGCACGAATGCCAGCTCTGGCTCGGGCACGTTCCAGGCGGAATCGGCGCGGATCCCCACCTCCCCGTAGGGCTGTGCGAGGACCCTCGGCGTGCCCTTGAAGAACACTTCGGGGCGTTCTGCGCCGTAGACCCTTGCGTAGATGTCTGGCGACTTACTCTCGGCCTGGCGTTCCCGCATGCTGTCCTGGTACGTGACGCCAACCGCCCAGATTTCCGGAGGGACGAGCGGCACCGAGAGCCGCGGATATCTGCCGTCTTCTTCGGAGTTCCCCTGGAGGTCGGCGAGCGACAGCCAGGCGTTGCCGCCACGGTCGATCAGCGACTTCGCCACGTCGTCGACGCTGGCGCCGGTCAATGCAGCGGCCTCGAGCAGGTCGTAGAC
>JACPRT010000035.1 GCA_016189845.1 Chloroflexota bacterium
CCGGCTATGCCGGACTCACCGGAACTCTCACCGCCTTAACGTGGCGTCCGTCCGGCCCTACATCCGACTTGGTCGGGGATCAGGCCAGCCGCTCCAGGGCGAGTTCCCGGGGGCCGCGGCACCGGCTTCGCACTGTCGCCGGCTCACTTGGCCCGCCGTCCCGGTACTACTCCCGTTCACAGCGTTTACCCCGATATTATCGGGGCGACGGAAATCGTAGCAGGTGGATCCTGCCGGGTCAAACTACGGGTGGCTATGGTGGTGGGACCCACTACCGTGGCTATCCCGTCCGGTTGGCGGCGACCATGGTCTGGAACAGGCCGCACAGCTTGCCGCCGGACAGCTCCCAGCTCAGGCCCTCGGCATGGCGTCGCGCGGCAAGCCCCATCTGGTGTCGCAGGTTCTCGTTGCGCAGCAGGACCTCGAGGCGTTCCTGGAACGGGCCGGGGCATCGCCACGCCACCAGATAGCCTGTCTCGCCGTCCTTCACGATTGTCGGCAGGCCGCCGACCCTCGAGGCGACGACCGGGGTGCCGCACGCCGCGGCCTCCAGGGCGGCCAGGCCGAAACTCTCGTAGAAGGACGGCAACACGCAGATGTCGGCAGCGCTGTAAAACTCGGGGAGCTGTTCCTGTGGCAGCGACCCACGAAACGAGACCCTCCCGTCGATCTTCAGGCTGGCCGCGACCCGCCGCAGGCGGGACAGCTCCGGGCTGTTGGCCGACCCACCGATGACGATGACACGGACGTCCGAGGCGTCGTCGAGGGCGGCGACCGCACGGAACAGGATGTCGACCCCCTTTAGCCGTTCGAGGCGCCCGACGTATAGCAGGATGCGGCCGTCGCCCAGGCCGAGACGCTCCCTGCTCGATTTTTGGTCCAGCGGCCTGAACTTCGACACGTCGACACCCGGCGGGATGATCAACACGCGGCCCGGGTCAGCCTGGTAGAGCTGGACCAGGGCATTCCGCTCGTGTTCCGACCAGACGACGATGCGGTCGGCTTCGCACGCGATCTGCCGCTCGCTGGACGCCCGTCGTGGATGCTCGCTCTCCCCCGGGCGCGCCCGCCGCTTGACCTCTGCCAGCGTATGAAAGCTGGTTACGTGTGGCACGCGCCAGCGCCTGGCGAGGTCGAGACCGACCAGGCCAGAAAGCCAGTAATGGCTGCTCACGAGGTCGTAAGTGCGGCCCTCCGAGTTCTGGAAATCTGCAAGCGCCCGGCAGAACTCGGGTATGTGCTCGTAGACGCCTTCCTTCTCTGCGCTGACCGGGCCGGCGTCGAGGTGGATCACCCGGGCCCGGGGCGAAAGATGCATGACCTGCTCGTCACGAAGGTCGTGACGCCGTGTGAACACGTCCACGCGCGCGCCGCGGCGCGCCAGCTCCCTGGCGGTCTCTAGCACATACACGTTCATCCCGCCGGCATCCTTCTCGCCGGCCCTGATGTACGGGCAGCCGTGCACGCTCACCATGGCGATGCCCATCGGTCCGAGGCCATCGCCCCGGTCGACGAGACACGCCGGGACTTCCGTCCTGGACGCGGTGAGCACTGCGTTATCGTCGAAAGACGACATGATGGATCTCCCGGTCCGTCGCGCCCAGATCGTATTTGTAATGCTCGCCGCCGCGCATGAAGTCAAAATACCTCGCGCCCTGGGAGATGACCCGCTCCAGGGAAAGCGCATGGTTGAGCAGGCCGACCGCCAGTGAACGATACTCCGGATCGTAGCCGCTGTTATAGCCGAAATACCGGTCGCCATACCTGAAACAGAGCGATCCGGCGACCCGCTTGCCATCGAGGCTGAGCAGGAATACGCGCACGTGATCCCTGGCGGCCAGCGCCAGCGTCACTTCCCGGACGAAATCGACACGCGGCGGAGTCAGGAACCGGTCCTTTTCCGGGCTGCTCAACCTGACGAGCCGGATGAAGTCGTCGAACGCCGCGTCGATCTGCTCCGGCGTCTTCAACTCCTCCTGCGTCACCTCACCCGCCTCATGCAGGCGGCGAAGCTTGCGGCGCAGCTCGTGCCGGTCCTTCTTGCGGAGGCCCGCCAGATAGGCGTCGAACGACTCCGGCAGCGTGATCCCGGGCGCCAGGTCCTCGACCCGGTCCTCCGGCCGCCAGACAAGCTTCTGCGCGACCTCCCTGAAGGCCGGCAGCGTGGCCGAGTCGCCCGGCACCGACTTCAGGTCGACGGTGTGGCACTCCTGCCACGACGCCACGTGCTCAAGCATTGCCGTGGTCACAAGCACGGCGTCGGCGCTTCTGACGACAAGGTCGTGATAGTCGACCAGGTCGGTGTCCCCGAGAAACGAGACGACGCCGTCGCGGGTCATGAGGGGCGCTATGGCGATCGGCGAGCCGTCGCGAGCAAACTCCAGCAGCTTCAGCTGGGCGCCCTCTCCGAAGCGCGACCACCAGACGCGCTGCCAGGTTGGCGTCAGGAAGACCGTCGCCCCGGGACAGGAGCGCAGCATCTCTTCCCAGCGGTCCGCGATGCTTTCGAAAGTCGCCTCGCGGACCTGGATACAGTCACTCAATCGGAAAATCTACCCGCATTAGATGCGCGTGACGGGCGCGCCGATAAGCGCCTCGACCCGGTCGAGGACCGGTTCGACGAATTCGAAGTCGACCCGGGCCCGACGCTCGGCGGTCGACGGGTCCTTCAGGCCGTTGCCGGTGATGATGCACACCACGGTCTTGCCTGCGAGAGGCACGCCGAGCGACGGCAACTTCATGAGTCCAGCCACCGAGGCCGCCGAGGCGGGCTCGCAGAAGACGCCCTCCGAGCGCGCCAGCCTCAGATACGCGTCGATGATCTGATCGTCGGAGACGGCTTCGATCATCCCGTTCGATTCGTCGCGCGCCACGAGGGCCGGCTTCCAGCTCGCAGGGTTTCCTATGCGAATCGCCGAGGCGATCGTCACCGGCAACTCCACCGGTTCCCCGCGCACGATCGGCGCCGCGCCCTCCGCCTGGAAACCCATCATCCTGGGCAGATTGCGGGCCTTCGCCACCTGCCAGTACTCCTTGAACCCCTTCCAGTAGGCCGTGATATTGCCCGCGTTGCCCACTGGAATGCACAGCAGGTCTGGCGAGTCGCCAAGGTCATCCACTATCTCGAACGCGCCTGTCTTCTGGCCTTCGATCCGGTTGGGGTTGACCGAGTTCACGAGCTCGATGTCGAGCCTCGCCGACGCCTCTCGCACGAGTCGCAGGGCGGCGTCGAAGCTGCCCTTGACCGCGATCACTCGCGCGCCGTAGGCCATCGCCTGGGCGAGCTTGCCGACCGCGACCTCACCCGCGCCGGCGGGCACGAGCACGATGCATCTCAGCTCGTAGCGGGCGCCGTAGGCGGCTGCAGAGGCGCTCGTGTTGCCGGTCGAAGCGCAGATGATCCGCTTTGCGCCCTTCTCGAGCGCCTTGGCGATCGCCATCGCCATTCCGCGGTCCTTGAAGGAGCCGGTTGGATTGCAGCCTTCGAGCTTGAAATAGAGGGCCTTGCAGCCGAGCTCGGGCCCGATGCTCCGCGAAAGGACCATCGGGGTGTTGCCTTCGCCCATGGCGACGAGCGGCGTGCGGGCCGTTACCGGCAGGTACTGCCGATACCTTTCGATGATGCCGCCGGTAGCTCCCACAGGTGTAAGTGTACTCAGTAGGCTTCGACGCGTAATACCGAGGCGACCCTCGCTACCACCTGGAGGGCCGCGATTTCCCGGACCGCCTTCTGCACGTTCCTTTCCAGCGAGGGGTGGGTCATGATGACCAGGTCGGCCTCGCCGCGCTCCGCATTGGCGTCCATCTGGATGACGGATGCGATGCTGATCTGCAGCTTCCCAAGAATCCCGGCGATCTGGGCCAGCACGCCCGGGCGGTCCTTGCAGACCAGCCGGAAGTAATACTTGCACTCGTGGTCGTCGATCGACACGAGCTTCAGCCGATCGGCCGACCGGGCGGCCGCCACGTTCTTCCGGATCTCGGCCCCCCGCGCGATGCGGAGAAGGTCCCCGAGCACTGCGCTCGCCGTCGCGTCCGGGCCCGCCCCCCTGCCCTGCAGCCAGAGCGGTCCCACGAGGTCCCCTTCGACCTCCACGACGTTCAGCACGCCGTCGACCTTTGCCATGGGTACCGACGACGGAATGAGGGCCGGGTGCACACGGACGAGCAGCCCTCCCTGTTCTCGCCGGGCGACCGCCAGGAGCTTGATGGTGTATCCGAGAGTCGCGGCGTAACGGAACTCCTGCGCCTCGAGGCCCCGGATGCCTTCCCGGTGGACCGCGTCGAGGGGCACGCTGACGCCGAATGCGACCCTGGCCAGCACGGCGATCTTGTAGGCGGCGTCCCAGCCATCGACGTCCGATGTCGGGTCGGCTTCGGCATAGCCGAGCTTCTTCGCCTCTTCGAGCACCTGGTCGAATCCGGCGCCCTGCGCGGCCATCTTGGTGAGGATGTAGTTCGTGGTCCCGTTGATGATCGCCCGGATGCTCTCGATGCGGTTGGCCAGGAGGTCGCTCGAAAGCGGACCGACTATGGGGATGCCGCCGCCGACACTGGCTTCGTGAAGCAGGCGGACTCCATGCTCCGCGGCAAGCGTGAAGAGCTCGTCGCCGCGCTTGCAGAGGACTTCCTTGTTGGCGGTGACGACGTGCTTTCCGCCACGGATTGCCCGGGAGATGTAGTCGAAGGCCGGCTGCTCGCCGCCCATGACTTCCACGACCACGTCTACCGACGGATCATCTAGCACGGCGGCCGGGTCCGTGGTCAGGACACCCGGATCGAGGTCGACCGTGCGCTTCCGGCGCAGGTCGCGCACGAGAGCCTTTCGGAGTACCAGGGGCCGTGCCCCTTCACCGGCGAGTTCGCCGCGCCCGGCCATCAGGCCTGCCGCAACGGCCGATCCCACGACCCCCAGCCCGAGGAGGCCAACGCCGAGCGGGCGTGCCGTGCTCACGTCGGAGGCGCCCATGGCAGGCGGGCTACTGCCCGCCCAGGGCGCTTAGCGGATCGTACGGCGTGGGCGTCGGCAGGATCGACGCCAGCCTCACCTGCCTGTTTACCCAGTTGTATATGCGGTCGTTGAGGACCAGGTGCACGTCGAGACGCTGGCGCTCGGCACTGAACCAGTCCTGGAGAGCGCGGTCCTTGAGCACCTCGAAATCGGCGTCCTCAACTTCACGGGCGCTCACGTGGTCGTCGATGAGGAAGATCGACCAGTAGTTCTCCCGGGGGTTGCGTATCAGCTCGCTGGCCTCGCCCATTGGAAGGATTCGAGACCCGTCCGTTTGCTCGTCGAAGAACAGCCGGTCGTACTCCTCGAACACCCGCCGGGGGACCCAGCCGAGCTCGCCGTTGTTGCGGCGGACGTTCGGTTCGATCGAATGCTTGAGGGCCAGTTCGCTGAACGTTTCGCCGGCTTTCAACCTGCGCCGGATCGTTTCCAGCAGGGTCTTGTCCTCTTTGCCCAGCCTGATCTCATAGACATGTACCTGTTCCTGGATGCGGTCGACGTCCGCAGCGAGGCGTTCGCGGACCTTTTCCCGGAACAGCTCCTTCCGGGCGATTTCCCGATACGTCTCTTCCGTCAGTCTGACGTTGTTAAGGAACTGCCTCTTCTTCTCGTCGATCTGCGCCTTGTTTTCTGGCTGGGCGGCTTCCTCCGCGGTCAGGAAGAATCCCAGAAGCAACCGTATGTAGCGGTCGGCTTCCTCCGTCTCGACCGTCACGCCGAGGCCCGGCGCGCCCTGAAAAGCCATCTCGTTTTCAGACATGGTCTGGAGGGCATCGAACAATGAGCTGCCGATCTGGAACTGCTGGCCCAGCTCTTCGCTGATCCGCTGGTGGAAGCGGATGTAGTCGACCAGATCGCCGCGCGTGTATTCGACGTTCTCGACCCTGAGCGCAAGCTCACGCGGTGGAAACACGAACTTCTGCACGAAGCCGTAGGCCGGGATCCCAAGGATCAGCAGGAGCACTATCCATCCGGCAATGACGTACGGCCGGTTGCGGCGCCGCTGCGCCGAAATGCCGGCAAGGATCGACCGCCGCGTGGGGTGCTCTGCGGGCTCGTTCTGGTCCTGTGCCTGCGGCTGTATCTGAGCCTGCTCGGGCTGCGGCCCGGGCTCAGCTGGTGTAGTCATCGTTCGATCCGAACTACTGCTTTTCCTCTGCCGGTTCAACGTCGGCGACGCCGGCTTCGGATTCTTCGGGCGTGGCCACCTCTTCTCCTGGGGCCGCCTCTTCCTCGGGCAGGATCGCGGCCGCTTCCGCCTGACTCGCTTCGCCTTCGACTGCCTCGCCTTCAGCCGCGGGCCTTGCGCCTGCGATTACGGCGGTGCCGGTAATCCTCAGGTGGTCGCCGGTGAACGGCAGGAGCCCCAGGAACCTGGCGCGCTTGATCTCACGACGCACGAGCCGCTGGTGCCGCGAGCAGGTGCCCGTCTTCCTCCCTGACTCGATGCGGGCGCGGTCCGACAGGAATCGGCGCAGGCGGTTGACCGACTTGTACTCGGGTTCTATCTTCTCGGCGCAGAAGACGCAGACCTTCCGGCGGCCCCACGGCCGCCTGCCGCCGCGTCCCGCGGCTGGCCCGCCCGGCCCCCCCGTCCCCTGGCGGCTTCCGCCGGGGCCACCGCCGCCACGCGTGTCCCTGTCCCTGTCCCTGTAGTCG
>JACPRT010000047.1 GCA_016189845.1 Chloroflexota bacterium
TGCAAAAAGCTTCGGCGCGCCTGCACACGAAATGCTCACGGATACGAGAGACGCTCTCCCGGTGCGGCCATAACGAAGGGGCCGTACGAGGAACCGCCTGCCTATCGAGCAGATGATGCTCCGATTCTGGGTTGATTAGGCCATCCGTCACTTCCACGGGTGGGGGCGTTTTCACCACCGCGATCGTTGAAAGGGGCGCCGGGGCGATCCCGGAATATCTTCCCTGCTCGCTACCTTGATCTACTTCTATGTGTCGGGCGACATCCGCGCCCTTTACGCCGCGATGGGTTCCTATTTCTTTACGGGAATTCTGATGCAGCAACCGGAGGAACTCCTCGAAGATGCTTGATTTGGCCCCAGAATTTGTAGCCGAGGCAGACGCCGGTATCGTACTCTGGAGCGTCCCACGAACATAGTTGCCAACGGGAATACCAGGCTGTAACGTGGCCCCGGTTTCAGACCGGTTGCGATGGTCGTGACGGAGGCGAGCAATGGCCCTCTATCTGATGTTGTCCAAGCTCACGGAACGAGGCCGCGCGCGGGTAAAGTCGGCGCCCGACCGCATCCTCGAGGTCAACAAGGAAGTCGAAGAGAAGGGCGCCAGAGTCGTGGCCCAGTACGCCCTGATGGGCGCCTATGACTTCGCGACGGTTCTCGAGGCTTCCGACAACTGGAACATGCTTCGCCTGGCGATGGACCTGGGGGCGAGAGGCACGATCGAGACTTCGACGTTCCCGGCCCTCCGGATCGACGACTTCATCGCGTTCATGAAGGCGGAACCGGTCGAACAGCACTGGCGCGAGGAAGCGGACGTGCACCCGGAGCGCGAACACCGCGGCCGCTGATCGGCGGATGGCGGCAGACACCGAACTCGCGTTCACACCCGCTTACCAACTGCGGAAGCTGATCGGCGAGAAGCGACTCTCGCCGGTCGAGCTAACCGAGGCGTGCATACGGCGGATTGAGTCCCTCAACCCGCGGCTGAACGCGTTTCTCACGATCGCGGCCGACCACGCACTTGCCGACGCCCGCGAGGCCGAGCATGCCGTGGTCCGCGGCGACCCTCTCGGCCCCCTCCACGGAATCCCGATCTCACTCAAGGACCTCGAACCGGCGAAGGGCATCCGGTGCACGAGGGGTTCGCTCGTGTTTCGCGACTGGATCGCCGATAGAGACGAGATCGCGGTCGAACGGCTGAAGAAGGCTGGCGCGATCGTGGTCGGCAAGACCAACACGCCGGAGTTCGGACGCCTTGGCACGACCGAGAACCGGCTCGGAGACGACTGTCGCAATCCCTGGAACCCAGCGGCGACATCCGGCGGCTCCAGCGGCGGCGCGGCGGCCTCGGTGGCCGCGGGAATGGTGCCGATCGCGCAGGGCAGCGACGGTGGGGGCTCGATACGCATCCCCTCCTCGTTCTGCGGCGTCTTCGGGATCAAGGCGACCCAGGGCAGAGTGCCGCGTCGGAGTCAGGGTGTCGCCAGCTGGCACCCGGTCAATTTCTCGTGTGTCGGACCCATGACGCGTAATGTGCGCGATGCAGCCATCATGTTGCGAGTACTCGCGGGTCCTGCCGACGACGCCGAGAACACGACCCTCCGCGATGTTCCGCCCGACTACGAATCGATCGTCTTCGGAGATGCCAGAGCCTCCGAAGACGGACCGGGCACGTCAATGAAGGGTGTCCGCGTCGCCTGGTGTCCGGAATTTGGCGGCGCCGCCGTCGACCCGGAGATCAGGCAGCAGGTGGAGAGTTCGGTCCAGGCCTTCGAGCGGATGGGTGCCACCGTCGAACCGGTTGGCGTCGATCTGGAGATCGACTGGCTCTGGCAGACGTATTACACGATCACGGCGGTGAAGACCGCCTTCGCGTTCGGAGCGCTCTTTGAGCAGAGGGGCGACCTGCTCACCGACTACGTGAAGGGGGACGTCGCATGGGGACGCCGGACGGCCATCGACCGCTATCACCGGGCGCTTTGTGAGCTCGAGCAATATCGCGGTTCGATTGCGGAGCTATTTCAGAGGTTCGACCTGCTGATGTCGCCCACGACCGCCGTGGCCGCATTTCCGTGCCGCAAGAACCCCGGGCTCATCGGCGGCAAGCATGTCGCCGCACGTTGGGGCTTCTATCCGTTCACGTTCCCGTTCAATATGGCGGGCAACCCTGCAGCGAACGTGCCGTGCGGGTTCACACGCGAGGGGCTGCCGGTGGGCCTTCAGATCGTGGGCCGCAAGGGCGACGAAGTATCCGTCTTGCGGGCGTCGGCCGCATTCGAGACGGAACGCCCGTGGGCCGGCAGGAAGCCGGAACTCAGCCCGTGAGGGTATTGCTGTCCGTCAGGCAGCCCGGCGAGGGATCGGCGAAAACGCGCTGATGCGCGGCGGCATGTCCTGGCTGGTCCTCGCGGGCGAGGATTCGACGTCGCGGCCGGTGGCATCCGGCAGGTCGGACGATTTCAACGGCAGCTGGCCGGTGGCGTCCAGGTATGTCAGGACCGCATGGACGCGCCCGTGCGACTCGCCGTCGCTGTTGAAACCGAGCTTCGCCAGGATGCTGCTGATGTGGTGCTCCACGGTCCGGGGCTGGATATAGAGGATTTCCGCCACGGCCTTGTTGCTGTGCGCCTTCGCCATCAGCGCCAAAACCTGCAGCTCCCGGTTCGTCAGGCCCTTCAGGCGAGAGCCTACCCGCACGTTCTGGTTCGTGGTCAGCTTGGTGACCATGGTAGGGTCGAGCACGGTCCGGCCGACCGCCACGTCCTGGATCGTGCGGACCAGGTCGCGCGTGCTGCTCAGGTTTCCCTTCAGAAGAAACGCCTTGCCGACCGAGTCGTCCCTGAAGAATTCCTTCATGTACTCGGCGCGGTCGTGGGCGGAGAGCAGGACGAGGCCGGTGGCAGGGGCCATCTGGCGGATCTGGCGGCCGGCTTCGATGCCATTGATCCTGGGCAGCCCGATGTCGAGGATGGCGACGTCCGGGTGGATTGCCGCGGCCATTGTCACCGCCGCCTGCCCGTCCGCGGCCACTCCCACCACGCGTACCGCGCTGTCGCGGGACAGGATCAAGCCCATGCTTTCACGCATCATCTCGTGACCGTCGGCGATCAGCACCGTCGTCTGTTGCCCCATGTGTGTCGAGCCTCCTCGCGGCATTCGCCAACATCAACGCCGCCATAGTCGCAACGATCGAGCAAATACGAAAGGTGGCCCGCCCACAACTGGCTCAGGGCAGGCTCCTAGGTGCTGGCACGCAGACCCGCGCGTAGTTGTTCCTAGGCCGGTGGAAGGTGGTTGGCGGAAGGGCAGACTGCGGACGACACCGTGTTTGTGAGGCCGGCCGGAACCTAGGCTGAGACACAGTGAAGTCACAGTCCGACGCCAGCGCCCTCTGGCAGTTAAGGGCGATCGACGTGACGGCCGACAGAGGTGACCGGGCGCCACGTGGCGCAGACCGGTGGGAGAGAGAACAGGAGTTTGGGTCCCATGCGCAAGTATCTGAGTGGCACGGTGGCGAGCCAGAAAGGCATCACCGGCCTCGAAACGGCGATCATCCTGATCGCGTTCGTGGTCGTAGCGTCGGTGTTTGCCTTCACGGTCCTGTCCACCGGTATCTTCTCGTCCGAGAAGGGCAAGGAGACGGTCTACGCCGGACTCGCGGAAGCCAGAAGCTCGCTCGAGCCCCGAGGCAGCATGATCGCCTACAAGGGCAAGACGTCTTCGGACACGATCTACAAGGTCAGCTTTGTGGTTTCGAACGCGGTCAACGGCGAGCCGATCGACCTGACCCCGCCGTTCACCAAGAACGACACTGGCGACGACCCCGACACGTCGGCAGGCGCCAAGTACGTGACGATCGTCCAGTACCAGGACAAGAACCAGTTCCTGTCGGACGTACCGTGGACGGTCGCATTCGTCGGCGACAACGACAGTGACAACCTGCTCGAGGACAACGAGAAGGCCGAGGTCACGATCTGGCTGCTGCAGCGTGACTTCCTGGTCACCAACGCCACCGACACGAACGGTGTCAAGTTGTACTCGGCTGGCGGCAAGGGCATCACCGCTGCGGCGAACATCCCTGCCGTGAGTGGCAAGTTCACTCTTCAGATCAAGCCGCCCCAGGGTTCTGTGCTCACGATGGAGCGCACCCTGCCCGCCCAGTTCGACACGGTCATGGACCTCCGGTAATCGTCCGGCATGGGTGAATGGCGCCCCGCGTTCGCCGGGGGCCTGCACCCGAACGGTGGGCGGGGACCGACTGCCCGCCCCGAGAAACTCCGCGGCGCTGGCCCACGCCGGGCCAGCGCCGCGGTCTGTTGAGCGACTGATTCAGGTTCGCGAGCCCGGTCCAACCGTTCTCACGGTTGGGCACGAGGGGGAGGTTGGAACGCCGTGGCAGCCGAGAACGAAGGACGCATCAAGGCCGTCGAAGGCGAGCTGGGGCTCCTCAAGAACCAGATCCAACAGACCCTCCTCGACATCCGGGAGCATGTACTGGAACTCACCAACCCGTTCGGTTCCGGGAGTCGCCCGGCACGCGACTGGAGCTCGCGGCCGGCAGCCAGCGCGGAACCGGCGCCCATGGTAACGGTCGTAGCGCCGCCGGCGTTTCCGGCGGGCTCGGAGCAGGTTGTCGAATCCCAGGTTGTCGAAACCATTGAGCCGCCCGCCCCCCCTGAGCCCAGGCCGGAACCCGAAGCCCAGGCGACGCCTGGTCTCGACTCATTCGACGCTCTGTTCGATGCCCCGGCCGCGCCAGGCCTGGAAAACCCGGCGAGCTCTGCGCCCGAGAATGCGTGGGACGAACCACCTGCCCACGCGCCGGAGCCCATGAGGTCCGTTTCATCTCCAAGGGACCACCACCAACCGCAACCGCCCGTCAGCGCGCCAGCGAGCGCCCCGGAGCCCCCGATGGACAAAGGTTCCAAGATCGATCTGATTACCCTCACGAGCATGGTCAAGTGGGTCGACCAGACGACGCGAAGGATCGGCAAGGAGCGCGTGATGGTCATCCTTGACATCTACGAGATGGCGGGCCGGATCACCCCGGCTACAAAGCAGGTCGTTCAGCGCCTGTGCGCTCTTACGGACGGTTCGAGTGAAGAATCCATCCCACTGCGGGACGTCGTCGGCGCAATGCTTCAGATCGATGGATTGCTGGAGGCCAAGCAGGCGGACGAACGCCGGCTGCTCGGCCTGCTGGTCGACGATTCTTTCGACCCGTTTCAAGGCCTGATTTCCAGCCGGAACGGCAACCATTAGGCGCCCACCCAATGCCGTGAACCTGCGCCGCCCCCTTAAGCGGCGCGTGGTCCTGGTCAACGACCGCAGTGGAGGTTCGCCATAGACAAGGCGATCACGACCATGCTGCTCACCATCGCGGGGGTGATCAGCGCAATCGCAATCATCAATGCCGTCTACCCCGCCGTCACACGGAGCACCGGCGCCCTGGCGTCGGCCAGCGGCACGGTGGATGAACGCATCCGGACCAACGTATCGGTCATACACGCGGTCGGCGAGCTCAGCTCGACGTCCACGTGGGTCGACACCAACAGCAACACGTATTTCGACTTCTTCATCTGGGTCAAGAACGTCGGCGAAGCCAAGATCGGCGGGATCGACGGTTCCGACGTGTTTTTCGGCCAGGAAGGCAGCATCGCGCGTGTGACCTACACGACGTCGACATCCACGACGCCCCGGTGGACCTATTCGGTCGAGGGCGGTGGCGACTGGATCGCCGGCGCCACAGTCAAGTTCACGATTTCGTTCAACGACGGTTGCCCTTCCTGCTACAAGGCCCCCGGGACGTACTACATCAAGATCATCACGCCCAACGGCGTGTCGACCGAGAAGTATTTCAGCATGTAACCGTCCTCGCGGACGGCGCGGGGCATAAGGGGCCCGGACCAGCTTGAGTGACGCCCTCCTGACCCTGTTCTCGTTTGTGATCGTCCTCGGATCGATTGCCACTCTTCTCGGAGCGACGCTGGGCATAAACGGCAGGTCGACCGAGGCGTGGATCGCCGAGGCCCGGGCCGCCTACTCGGCGTCGGTCGGTGACATCGAGGCCGTCTCGGCGACCGCGCAGGAATCGGCTGGAACGACCGTCATCGACGTGACCGTCGAGAATACGGGCGGCTTCGCGTACGCCGACTGGGACAAGTGGGACGTAGCTGTCCAGTACACGACCTCAACGGGCGCCGTCTCGATCCAGCGGCTGAGCTACTCGGCGACCCTGGCCGCCGGGAAGTGGACGGTCGTCGGGACCTATCTGAACGCGGCCACGGCCGAGCAGGGCGTCGAGCCCGACGCCCTCAACCCGACCGAACAGTTGGTCGTCAGGGTGCAAGTGACCCCCGTTGCGCGTTCCGCCACAACCGGCATGGTGGTGATTACCACTCAGGACGCGCTGTCCACACGGATTCATTTCGATCTTTGAGCGTCCATATTTGAGACGTGGCCAACCTGGTCGTGTCGGTTTTCGCGCTTGCAAGTTTTCTCTGGGTGGTTGTGTCGATGGTCCAGGGCTCGCTCGTCCCACAATTCAACATCGCTGGATCCTGGAAGCAGATGCGCTCTGTGTCGCAGCAGGCGGCCCGAACCGAGCTCGGGCAAGTCGACTTGCAGGTCCAGTCGAGCGGCGCGGAAGTCCGCCTGGCCGCCGGTAACACAGGAAGCGTCTCGCTTCACGACTTCGGCAACTGGGACGTCATAGCGACCTACCGCGAGTCGGCCACCGCGACGGATTTCCTGGTGCGCAGGCTCACCTACACGACCGCGGCGTCTCCCGGCGACAACCAGTGGGCGGTCGGGGGCATCTACAGAGACGCCGTGCTGAATACCGATGAGACGTTCGATCCGGGAATCCTGGATCCCGGGGAGCAGATCGCCCTGCAGGTCCGTCTGAGTCCAGGGTCGGCGACGTCGACAGTCGGGCAACTCGTGGTCGCCACGGAAAACGGCGTGACGTTGAGCGCGCAGTTTACCCACTGATGGCGGCGATCGCGGACCGATAGGGAGGCGACGAAGGGAAGCGCAATGCATATAGATGACGGGCAGCTAGTCAAACCTATCTCGACCGGGAACGGTGAGATAGACAACAAGATGGGCGGCGGCATCCCGCGCGGTTCACTCACTCTCATCGAGGGGCAATCCGACTCTGGCAAGTCGGTGGTGAGCCAGCAGATGATCTGGGGCTCGCTGAGCGACGGCGCCCGGGTGACCCTCTACACCTCGGAAAACACCGTAAAGAGCTTTATCCGGCAGATGTCCAGCCTCTCCCTCGACATCCTCGACTATCTGCTGCTCCGGCGGCTTACCGTCATCGAAGTCTCGTCGCAGCGTGCCGGCCTGACCGCCAAGGAGGTCTTCGGAAAACTGCTCGGCGCCATGGGGGGAGACCGGCTCAGCGACATCATCGTCGTCGACTCCCTCACGACCTTTGTGACTCACACGAGCGCGGAGGACACGCTGAGCTACTTCGAAGACTGCCGCGACCTTTGCGCGGACGGGCGCACGATCATCAACATCGCCAACTCATACGCGTTCGAGAACGCGACTCTGGCCCGTCTGCGCTCGATGTGCGACGCACACCTGAGCCTGCGCGTGGAAGAGATCGGCGACCAGCTGGTGAAGATCCTGGAGGTGTCGAAAATCCGCGGTGCATCCAAGACCACCGGGAACATCATCACGTTCGACGTCGAACCGAACATGGGGATGAGGATCA
This sequence comes from Chloroflexota bacterium, assembly GCA_016189845.1. Classification (GTDB taxonomy): domain Bacteria; phylum Chloroflexota; class Dehalococcoidia; order Lucifugimonadales; family Lucifugimonadaceae; genus VGZT01. Next base: position 7,724 of record JACPRT010000047.1, read on the forward strand.
TCCCGATCTCGAAGGCGAAGGCGTAGCGAGTCCGGGCGATGCCTTTCTTCAAGTACCCGTTCGAACCGCGCTTGCTGGATGACAAGGACCGCGTAGACCCCACAAATGCTGCCGCGTTCAAGAAACTGCCGCCTGAACTGCAGGCGCGCGCCAGGGAGCACCTGCACCTCGTGGAATACCTCTCGGTCCTTCCGGTGGACCCACTGCCCGTCCCGAAGTTCACGGAAAAACTCTCTCGGGGAGATTCCGATAACGACGCGCCGAACCTGATCTACCCCACGTTGGACGGGCTGTTCACACACATACTGGCCGATCCGGACAAGGGCCGCGACTTCTACGTCGCGATCGAGCCCAGGTTCGAGCATGTCCAGTTCGACAGCATCATCAACGAGGTCGAAGCGATGCTCCTCGAGTACACCGAGGAGTTCGACGCGGCAAAGACGCCACAGGATCTGGCCCGCGCGCTCGGGGAGTCCCTGGACAAGATCTACGGACACGCTGTCGGATCGGCCCCGACAAAGGCCACTCGCACCGCTCTGATGTCGGCGTTCGCGGGACTTGTCAACAAGTTCCAGAGGCGCGGCGGCACCGCCGGATTCCTGAAGAAATGGAGCCTGACCCCCCTCGACCAGTCCGGGCTGCGTTACACCCTGATCAAGAACAAGGTGGGCGTCGGTGTCATCGAGCCGCTGATCAAGGACCCCTACATCGAGGACATCAGCTGCAGCGGCGTGGGCCAGCTGTTCGTCGAACACAAGATCTTCAAGAGCCTGCGCACCAGCTTTGGCTTCAAGTCCTTCCACGAGCTCGATGAGTTCGTGTTGCGGCTCTCGGAACGGATCAAGAAGCCGGTCACGTTCCGCATGCCAGTCGTCGACGCCACCCTGCCCGACGGCTCACGTATCAACATCGTCTACGGGAAGGACATCTCCACCCGGGGCAGCAACTTCTCGATCAGGAAGACCTTCGACGAGCCGATTAGCATCACGCAACTGGTGAAGTGGGGCAGCATCAGCTGGACCATGGCGGCCTACCTGTCCCTCGTTATCGAGGACGGGCTGAACATCTTCGTGTCGGGCGAGACGGCGTCGGGCAAGACGACGCTGCTGAATGCACTGGCGACGTTCATCGCGCCCAGCGCCAAGATCGTATCGATCGAGGACACGGCGGAAGTCCAGCTGCCACACCAGAACTGGATCCGCGAGGTGACCCGCAAGGCAAAGCCCGGAGAGACCGATTCCGGCGTCGGCATGTTCGAGCTCCTCAAGGCAGCACTGCGCCAGCGCCCGAACGAGATCATCATCGGCGAGATCCGTGGCGAAGAGGGCGCGATCGCCTTCCAGGCAATGCAGACCGGCCACCCTTGCCTGGCCACGTTCCACGCGTCGTCCGTCCAGAAGCTCATCCAGCGCCTCACGGGTCACCCGATCAACGTCCCGAAGATATATGTGGACAACCTGAACGTGGTCGTGATCCAGATGTCGGTCAGGCTGCCGAATGGCAAGATGGGCCGCCGCGCGTTGTCCATCAACGAGATAGTTGGATACGACTCCGAAACCGGCTCCTTCTCGTTCGTCGAGGCTTTCCGCTGGGACCCGGCCACGGACGTCTTCGAATTCTCCGGGAACATGAACAGCTACATCCTCGAGCATAAGATCGCGGTCAACCGGGGCTACCCGTATCCCAAGCGCCGCCAGATCTACACACTGCTCAACCGGCGGGCGCGCGTGCTTGAGAAGCTCGCAGATTCGGGCGTACTCGGGTACTACGACCTGTACAAGGTGCTGGCCAAGGCCAACCGGGAAGGGGTCTTCTGATGCTTGCCGCGCTCACCGCCAGGCTGCGCTTCCGGCAGGCCGAGGTCGATTCCGGTCAGAAAAAGGCGTCCAAACTCCCCGACGATGAGCGTCAACTCCTGTTCGACATGTTCATGCACCTGTCGTACATGGCCTCGCTGGCGACCGCCAGGGTCAGCCGGAACAAGCTGTTCGAGGAGGCCGCGTTACTTCACCTGTCGTCGACCCAGTACTTCAAGGACATCCAGAGCCTGGCGGACAAGCTGGCGATCGACTACGCCGAGGCGTGCAGGATGGTCGCCGAGCGCAGCAGCAACCCGGAGATGGCGGCGCTACTCCTCCGCACCGCCGGCTCTCTGGCATCTGGTGAGGACGAGGCGGAGTTCCTGACGCGGGAAGCCTCCGCCCTGGCCGATCAGTACGCGTCCCGGTACGAGCGCGACGTCGAGTCTCTCAAGAAGTGGACCGACGGCTATGTGGCGCTGGTGGTGTCGGTGGGTCTCGTCGTCATCGTCTCGATCATCTCGATGATGATCTACTCAATCGGCAACACGTTCCTGATCGGCGTGACCGGTACGGGTTGCGCGGTCATCGGGATCGGGGCGTGGATCCTCTACACGAGCTCACCCAAGGAGGTCTTCGCCCGGCGCGTGGGGCTCACGTCGCAGCTTCAGAAGAACGCGGCCTTTCTGTTCAAGACCGTATTCCCCGCCGGCGCGGCGATTGCCGCAATCGTCTCGGTGGTGGCCGGGCTGGGCCCCGCGCTCATCGTCCTGGGCGTCGCGCTCATGCCATCCGGCCTGCTCATGTCGATCGATGCCAAAAGGATGTCCAAACGCGACAGCGATGTCGCGATACTCGTCCGCATCCTGGGCGGCGTGACGTCGGCGATCGGCACGACGGTAACCGAGGCGCTGGGCAAGATCGATCGCCGGTCGATGCCCGCCCTCGCCGCCGACCTGCGAACGCTCGAGATCCGGCTGAAGGCCGGCATCAGGGGTGACATCTGCTGGCAGCGTTTCGTGAGCGACAGCGGTTCGGAGGTGATCGACCGAACGGTCAAGATCTTCTACGACTCCGTGGCAGCCGGCGGCGAACCGGGACAAGTGGGACGAACGGCGTCGTTCTACGCGTCCCGGATCGCTTACCTGCGTGAAAAGCGCGCCCTTGTGGCAACGACATTCGGATACCTGCTGCCTCCGCTCCACGCATCGATCGTCGGCCTGCTGGTGTTCATCATCCATGTGTTAGGCCTCTTCAGCACGACGTTGCTGAAGACCGCCCCCGAAACGGGCTCGGTTGGCGGAGCGATGAACGGCGCCTCGGCCAGCGCGGTGGCGTCGATCGGCGCATTCACATCGCTGAACATCGCGTTCCTCAACGTCCTGGTGATGGCCGTGGCGCTGGTGCTGACACTCGGGAACGGCTGGGTCACCACGGTCGTCTCCGGAGGACACCGGCTCCGAATGGCCTATTCGTTCTCATTCATGTGCCTGATAACCGGTGCGCTGATGACGGTGCTCCCCGGAGTGGCCAATAAGGTCTTCGAGTCGATCACGGCGACGCCGTGAGCGCGGATTGAGGCAGGGCAAATGCCGATGTTCAAGAAGGGCAAACCGGAGACGAAGGACCGTCCGGCAGAGGCGCAGGCGCCTGTCGCAGCCGCGGTCGCCACGGCCCGGTCTCCGGTGATCGAACGCACTGTCCAGCGAGAGGCGGCGCCGGCCGCGCTGAAGGTGCAAGTCGTCGCCGCGGAACCCGCGGCGGCAGAGGCAGTCGAGGTCGCTCCAGCACCAGGTACGCCAACGCCCGGAGAGTCGTTGCTCGAAGGCGTTGAGACCGAAAAGGCAGCCGAAACGCCGGCAGCGGCCATCGACGACGCCACCACCTCGAACCTCATGCACATCTTCACCGAAGACAAGGAAGGCATGAACGCCAACGCCACTATCTACGAGGCATTCATGGAGCCATTGACCATGGCGCAGGTCGCCGCAAACGCACAACGGCTGCTCGACGACCTGCGGGCGCCCGGATAGCCGGCCGATGTTGAAGAATGGCCGGGCAGCGCCAGCGCCACAGCAGACCACGCGGCGTAAGTTGCGCGGGCCCGACGCCCGCGCGGGCAACCGGCGCCTGCGCGACTGCGGTCGACTCATCCAGGCGATCGACGTGCCCGTGGCCGTCGTGGGGCGCGACCTGCGGGTCGTTGCGGCCAACGAGCGCATGCAGGCTCTGCTACCGAAGATGACAACCGGCCGGAACGTCATGTCGGCATTCAGTCCGACCGGGTTGGAATCATTGCTGCGGGAGGTCATCGACACAGGCGCAGCACGCAGGAACGTGGCGCTGGAGATGCCCGTCGACAGTTCCTCCAATCCAGCGATTCCCGCTCTGCGCTACCGGGCCTCAGTGACGCCGGTGAACATTGGCGACCGCGGTATCGAGCTCGTGCTATCAGTCGAAGACATTACGGCCGACCACATGCGCGATTCGCAGCTGATGGAGTCCCGTCGCCTCGTAGCGGTCGGCGAAATGGCGGCGGGGGTGGCGCACGAGCTGAACAACCCTCTGACGGCGGTGATGGGCTTCTCCCAGCTGCTCCTCAGGCAGGACCTGGACGAGGTCACGCGCAGGGACATCGAGGCCATCGCCTCGGAAGCCCGGCGCGCCGGAAAGATCGTCGACAACCTGCTGTCGTTCGCAAGGCGACGTGAGAATGCGATGCGGCCATTCGACGCGGGCCACGCGGTCCAGCGCGTCCTCGACCTGCGGCAGTACGAGTGCAAGGTCAACAACATCAGGGTCGTGACCTACTTCGACAGCACCACCCCACGGACGATGGCGGACACCCATCAGCTGGATCAGGTATTCCTGAACATCCTCAACAACTCGATCTATGCGCTGTCGTCGAGCCGTGGGCACGGCACGATCACGGTCGGGGTGGTCGCGGTCGGCGACCGGATCCGCATCACGATGGCGGACGACGGTCCGGGCATCCCGGAAGATATCCTGTCGCACGTGTTCGAACCATTCTTCACGACCAAACCTGCCGGCAAGGGGACGGGCCTGGGCCTGAGCATCTGCAAGAGCATCATCGAACACCACGGGGGATCGATCCGGGTCGACTCTCGATCGCACAAGGGCGCGACCTTCATCGTCGAGATCCCGGTCGTACCGGTCGAGGAAGCACCCGAGGACGTCTCGAAGATGGAAGAGGCGGCGGCCCCCTCCTACACGATGCTGCGCATCCTGGCGGTCGACGACGAACCGTCGGTGAGGGAGTTGCTGACCCGGGCGCTGCACAGCGTCGGACACGAAGTGGCTACGGCAGCCGACGGCGCGGAGGCGCTGCGCATGATCTACGTCGAGGACTACGACGCGATCATCACCGACATGAAGATGCCCGGCCTTGGCGGCGCCGAGCTGTATCAGTGCGTGGCCGGGCTCAAACCCGAGCTGTCGCAACGGATCCTGTTCCTTACCGGCGACGTCGCGTCGGCGGACACGAAGTCGTTCCTCGAGAAGACCGGCAAGCCGGTGCTTACCAAGCCATTCACTCTGGAAGATCTGCGCAAACGACTGGACGCGTTCGCAAGGGCAAAGTACGAAAGGACGGTCACCGCCCATGGTTAATGCGATCAACAGCCAGGCCAGGCCTGGTACAGACGAGGCCCCTGCCAGCGCGCGCTCGACCGGCGACCCGATCAAGGTCTTCCTGATCGAGGACCACCAGATCGTGCGGGAAGGCACGCGCCGGCTGCTGGAACTCGACGGCGATATCAAGGTCGTCGGCGAGTCCGACAACGGCGAGGACGCGGTCGAATCGCCGGGCCTCGCCATGGCGGAGGTCGTTCTCTGCGACATGATGTTGCCGGGCATCGACGGCATCGAGACTACCCGCCGGATCGTGTCCCGGCATCCCAGACTCCGGGTGGTGATCCTGAGTTCTTTCGGCGAAGGGTACGTGCTCTCGGCGCTGGAAGCGGGCGCCGCGGGCTATCTGCTGAAACGAACCGACCAGGAAGAACTGGCGAGGGCGGTGCGGGTCGCCGCCGCGGGTGGCTCACCGCTCTCGGGTTCCCTCAATGCCATGCTCGTGGCCAGGTTCCGCGAGATGCGGGGAGGGGGCCACCGTCCGACGCTCACCGAGAGGCAACGGGACGTGCTGAAGATGGTGGCGCACGGGGAGACGACCCAGGCGATCGCGGCAGCGCGTTTCATGAGCCCCGCGACCGTGAAACGGGAGCTGCGCAACGCCTTCGACAAGCTTGGCGTGAACAACCGTGCGCACGCGGTCGCCGAGGCACAGCAGCGCGGTCTGATCTAGCCGGTTTCCGGCCCTTTTCCGTTCGCAGCCCTCTTACCCAGGCCCTCCGATTCTCGGGGGGCCTGGGCGTTTCTACCGATGCGGGGCGGCGTGCCTTCACCCATCCTGAGTGGTGGCGACGACACCGTGCTGGCACCCAGGGCGGTGGACCTTTCGGCTCACGGGATGGGCCGCTCAACCAACGTACAGGCGATCTACAAAGCTTGGCCTGCTGAGCCCCACGCGACTCGTTCCGCGCAGCCAGCAGAGGCATGATGGACACATCGTTCGAGGGCACACGGAGAATTCTGGAAATGACGAGCGTGAACCCAAACAATCTGGAGACCAGGCAAGGCATGGGCAAGCCCGGCATCACCCGGGTACTCATCGTCGAAGACGAGCCGCTCTTCCGCGACCTGCTCCAGACCACGTTGTCCGGCTTCGCCCACATCGAGGTGGTCGGTGCGGTAGACAACGGTCTGGATGCCATCCGGCTCGCGGAAGAGAAGGCGCCGGATGTGGTCCTGATGGATATCGAACTTGGCAACGAGCCCGACGGCATCAAGGCCGCGCACCTGATAAAGGCTGCCGATCCACGCGTAGGCGTCGTGATCCTGTCGATGCACCGCGACAAGGAGTACCTGGCGAGCATCCCCGAGAGCCGGGCCGCAGGCTGGTCGTACATGCTCAAACAGAGCCTGCGCGACAAGACGGCGCTCGTCCGGGCGATCGAAGGTTCCGCCTGGGGCCTGGTCTCCATGGACCCGTCCATCATCGAGGCGCTCCGCCCGCGCAAGCGGTCGGTCTTGGAACGACTCACGTCCCAGCAGATCCTCGTCCTGGAGAAGATCGCCGGCGGCTTCACGGACGCCGCCATCGCCCGCAAGTTCGGCATCGACGAGGCGGACGTGCAACGGCTGATCGGGATGATCTACGAGGACCTCGGCATCGAGCTCGAGGGCGGCGTCGACCCCCGCGTGCGCGCCACGCTTACCTACCTCCGGGAGACCTCCACCAAGTCCTAGGTGCGGTCTCCGTCGGCACCGCACCCGGCCATGGGGAATGCCATGTCGTACACAAGTCGCCCGCAGCACCAGCGAGGCATTACCGGCCTCGAGACCGCGATCATCCTCATCGCCTTCGTGCTGGTCGGTTCGGTGTTCGCATTCACCGTCCTGTCCTCCGGCGTGCAGGCATCTGGACAGAGCAGGACGCAGGTCCAGACGAGTCTCCGCGACATTCAGAACACGCTCAGCCTGAGGGGCGCCACGATCGGTTTCGCGGCCAGGCTGGGCAGCGCCGACGTCCTCTACAAGGTTTCGTTTACGGTCACGACCGCCATGCCCAACGAAGGGGTCGACCTGACACCTCCCTACACCGCCGGCGACACCGGGGTCGACCCTGACGCAGTGGCCGGCGCCCAGTACGTGACCGTCATCTCCTACCTGGACAAGGACCAGTACCTCTCGGACATCCCGTGGTCCGTGCGGTTCGTCGGGTCAAACAACGGCGACAAGGTCCTGGACCGGGACGAAGTGGCTGAAATCACAGTCTGGCTGCTGGACCGGGACATGGCCAAGGCAGTCACGGAGGACGATTCCGTCGCTTATATGAATGGGACGACCGACGGCGGCGGCGCCGGTGGTTTCACCAGCACGAACACGCCGGTCGTGCGGGGCAAGGAATTCACGCTGGAGATCAGGCCGCCCAAAGGCCAGGTGACATCCCTGAACCGGACGATCCCCGACTCCGTCACGGCGGTGATGGACCTCCGCTAACGACATTCCCCCCTCGAACGCGAAAGGGCCCCGGTACGGATCGGGGCCCTTTCGTTCCTGTCGTTTCCGTTTCAGACGACGTGGAGACCGGGCGTCCTCGACGCTGCCCGCGCGCCTTCCTTCGACGGCTGGCCCAGCGGGATGTCGAGCGGGTTCGCCTCGAAACTGACAGGCAGCCAAACCGTCATCACGGTGCCTTTGCCCGGCGCCGACCGGATCTCGAACCTGCCGCCAAACGAGTCGGCGTAGTCTCTGATCGTTACCAGCCCCAGGCCGGTCGACACCTTCGGGTCCTGCACGAACCCCTTCCCGTCATCCTCAACGATCAGCCGCAGTTCCCTGGTGTCCGGCAGATAGTCCCAGTGGAGGACGCATCGGATGGCTTCCGCGTGCTTGACGACATTGCCCAGGGCCAGCTCGGCGATTCGATATGCGCCGACCCGCACCCGCTCCGGGATCCTGGACGCGCCGGCCGACTCGAGGGCGGCCACCTCATCGCCAACGCTCAGCTCGACTGTGATCATGTGCTCGTAGGCGTCGCGGAGCGATCGCAGCCCCGGCAGCGCGCCCATGCGAATAATGCTGGGGTGCAGACGGTGCGACAGCTTCCGTATGTCTTCTTCGCGGATGCGGTCGACCTCTTCCGCGATCTTGTCGAGGCTCAGCCGCAACTCCGGGTCGCCAGAACCCTTCTTGAGTCCGAGGGAATTCAGCTTCATCCAGACCGCGTACAGCTTGGTCTGGACCGAGCCGTGCAGCTCCTCGGCGATCGCTCGCTTGACGGCTTCGTCGGCAGCCAGCATGCGCTCTCTGGATTCCCGCACGGCGGCGTACTGGACCAGCAGCGCCTCGTTGGCGGCCTCCAGCCTCGATCTGGCACGCGCCGAGAATCGAGACGTCAGGAAGATGATGACGCCGATGCCGCCTACGTACACGGCGACGATCCGCCAGACCATGTTCGCCAGCACGGAAAGGCTGCGGGTGACGTCGGAATGGACGGCGACTATTGCCAGCGGGCGACCGGAACGCCCGGTCCCGGGAGCGACGTCCTCGATCAGGGCGTAGGACGTGAGCACCGTCTTCGGGAGCGCATCCCCGTCGATGCCGGAAATCACCCGGCCCTCCTGAACCGCCGAGCGGGTCTCGCCCCTCCTGGCCGCCCCGAACTCTTCACCACCGGCGTCGCCCATAACGCCGGGTCCTCGTTCGGTCGAATAGATGGCATTGCCATCCAGCGTGTAGAGGTCGATGCCAGCAACTGCGAGGCCGAATACCGAGCGGCGGACCATATCGTCGAACGCGGCCGTCCCGGCCACAGATCCGAGCTCGTCCTTCATGGCGCTACGCTCGTTCGGCAGCAGACCGCTGCCGTGCAACGACAGCGCGAAATGGTCAATGTACTGCGACTGCTGGTTCTCGACCCCACGCAGAAGATTGCGCCTGGCGAGGTCGGCGCCCAGGAACAGCATTCCGAGCGCGACCACGCTGGCGCCCGCCACGCCGATTACCAGCGGGTGGCGCAGAAACACTAGTAAGGGACGTATTTGAAAACGCATCACCCTGCCTGGGCCTTGGCCGGGCGAATTGGATCTCTCTCCCAATTGCCGCGTTCAAATTTACCGGCGGAGCGCCGGGCGCCCTAAAGGGCATGCACGACCGTTCGCTGGGGGTTTCTACGCGTCGATCGGCCGCAAGCGGTCACTGGCCTACAATGTCGGCCCGGCAACCAGGGGAGAAGACCGGCCATGAAGATCACCAGCATCCGGCTCCGCAAGCTCACCGGCACGATGGAGTTCAAGGGGACGTTCTGGGAGGAACGCCTGGTCCGCCCGGTCGACATCTATCCGGACAAGCGGAAGGAAGGCGCGCACTGGCTGTCGGAGGCCGGCAAGGACCGCTACCACATGACGTCGACGTTCGTTCAGATCGAGACGGACCAGGGCGTTACTGGCATCGGCGGTCCGATCACCGACGTCCATGCCTTCATCATCGCGAAGCAGATCGCTCCGATCATCATGGGACAGGACCCGGTTGCCACCGAGTACCTGTGGGACCTGATGTTCCGGACGCTGGTCCACGGACGCCAGGGCGAACCGATGATGGCGTTGAGCGCGATCGATTGCGCGCTCTGGGACCTGAGAGGCCGCTGGCTGAACCAGCCGGTCCACCGCCTCCTCGGCGGACCGACCCGGCCAGAAATCAGGGCGTATGCCTCGATGCTTGGCTATTCCGTGCGCGACCTCGGCCTCGTGCGCGAGCGCGCAGCCGAGTACAAGAGGATGGGCTACACGGCCCAGAAATGGTTCTTCATGCACGGCCCCGGTTCGGGTCCGCAGGGCATCAAGGAGAACGTCGCCCTGGTGAAGACGCTTCGGGAGACGCTGGGCGACGACGACGACATCATGCTCGATGCGTGGCAGAGCTGGGACTACCAGTACGCGGTCAGGATGTGCGGCCTGATCGAGGAGTACCACCCGCGCTGGCTCGAAGAGGTCGCCATGCCGGACCGGATCGACACCTACGCTCAGGTCAGAGCGGCTACGTCGATCCCGCTTTCGGGCGCCGAGCACGAATACACTCGCTGGGGCTTCAAACGTTTCATCGACGCCGGCGCCCTCGACGTCCTTCAGCCGGACATCTACTGGTGCGGCGGCATCAGCGAAACGATGAAGATCGCCGCCTACGCATCCGTCCATGACCTGAGCGTGATACCGCACGGGCATTCGTCGCCCGCGAACACGCATTTTGGGGCGTCGATGTCGCCGGCCCTTACCTGGATCCAGGAGTATCTGGTGAAGTGGAACGTAATTCACCAGTGGTTCTTGAAAGACCCGGTTACGCCTCAGAAGGGCTTCTTCCGGATCCCGGAAACGCCGGGCATTGGAATGGACCTGGACCACGCCAGGATCGAAAAGGAGGAAGAGCTGAAGTTCTAGGCCGCCATGGCAGCCGGCAACGGTGCGGGGCCAAGGCCCAGGATCGAACGCAGGGCGGTGCCATTGAGGTTTCGCTTCGCGATGAAGCCAAGGGCGCCGATCTCCCGCACGAGCCGTGGGTACTCTCGCTCGGCGGTCATGCTGGTCAGGACGACCGTCGCCTCCGGGCACATGCCCAGAATCCGCCGGGTCGCCTCGATCCCGCTCATGTCGCCCATCTGGATATCCATTATCACGACGTCCGGCTGGACTTCTGGGACCATGTTGACCGCCATCCGGCCCGCATCCGCCTCCGCAACGACGTCGAACTGGCCGTCGCTCTCGAGGATCGACCGTGCGACCTCGCGGAAGATCGGCTGGTCGTCCACGATCATCACCCGCACGGTGTGGGGGTCCAGCGATTGCGGTTGGATCCGGAGGGTCTCGGGCATTACATTGCCTTTCGGTCTAGCGTTGCGACTGCAAGCAGAATAGGCTTCGCAAGCTGTCGCGGGCACGCGTGCCGGCCTCATTCTTCGGGGTGTGGTGTCCACACCGAAAAGTCCGTGAAATCACATAGCGCGTTGCGAAATTGGTGGCCGTCCGGTCGCCGAAGCGTCAAGGAACGGTCGATACAGATTCGGGAGTCGAGAAATTGAAGATCACCGACGTCCAGACCAGCCTCATGCACGGGATCAATCGCAACTGGTTATTCGTAAAAATCATCACCGACGAAGGCGTGTACGGCTGGGGCGAAGGCACCCTGGAGTTGCACGAACACGCGGTCGAAGCGGCGGTGAAGGCGTTGACGCCCAGGATCGTCGGGCGCGACCCCACCCAGATCGAAAAGCTGTGGCAGGCGATGTACCGCCACGGGTTCTGGCGCGGCGGGCCCGTCATTGGCTCTGCATTGAGCGCCATCGACCAGGCGCTCTGGGACATCACCGGCAAGGTTTACAACCAGCCTGTGTACAAGCTCCTCGGCGGCGCAGTGCGGGATCGCGTGCGCGCGTATACGCACGCCTCTGACTTGAGAGGCGCCCGCGAGAAGGTGGACCAGGGTTTTACCGCGTTCAAGACGGGCGGCTGGGAAGTCGGCAAGAACTCGTTCCGTGAGGAGGCTGGCCCGGAGGCGCTGCGCGAGAAGATTCGAGGCATGCGCAAGGAGGTCGGCCCGGAGGTCGACATCATGATCGACAACCACGGACGGGACCGGGCATCGATAGCGATCAAGAAGGTCGCGGCGGTGGAAGAGTTCGGGCTGCTGTTCTTCGAGGAAGCCACGCCGCCCGACAACCTCGATGCGCTCGAACAGGTCCGCCGATCCGGCGTCAAGACCGATCTCGCCACCGGTGAACGCCTTTACTTCAGATGGGGGTTCAAAGACCTGATCCAGCGCAGGCTCGTCGACGTCATTCAGCCGGACATCTGCCACGGAGGCGGGATATCCGAGCTTCGCCGCATCGCCTCGCACGCCGAGACGGAATACATCAAGGTCGCACCCCACAACCCCAATGGTCCGGTAGCCTGCGCCGCGAGCGTGCAACTGTGCGCGGCAATCCCGAATTTTCTGATCCTCGAGACGGCGCGCGACATGCCGTGGCACGACAAGGTCCAAAAGACGCCGCTGAAGATCAAGGACGGGTATTTCGAGCTCCCAACCACTCCGGGGCTGGGGATCGACCTCGACGAGGCGGTCATCAAGAGCCGGCCGTTCGAGCCGCACACGTACCGCGGGTCGTGGGACGAACGGGACGGAGCAGTCGCCGACGTCTAGGTTTTTGCGCAGGCGTGCAGCCTCGATCCTCGGGACACGTCCTACAATCTGTCGGGACCGGAGAATCGAACGAAGGAGAGTTTTTTCATGGCGTTCAACGTTGCAGTGCTCGGTACGGGCAGGATCGGCGGCTCGTACCTCAAGGTGGTCCAGAACGCGGGCCACAACGTGCGGGCCGTGGCCGAACCGCGCGAAGAGCAGGTCGCACCGCTTAAAAAAAGCCATCCCGATGTGGAGTTCGTCGCCGACTACAAGGAAGCGCTGAAGCGTAAGGACATCGACATCGTCGTCCTGACTCTGCCGCACTGGCTGCATCATCGTGCCGCGATCGATGCCCTGAACGCGGGAAAGCACGTGTTCGTGGAAAAGCCGATGGCGCTCAACACGGAGGAGTGCGACGAGATGATCGCGGCTGCAAAAAAGAGCGGCCGGTTGCTCCTGGTCGCGCACACACAGCGCTACTTCACGCCAGTGAAGAAGATGAAGGAGATCGTCGACTCGAAGGAGCTGGGCGAGGTCGTCATGGTCCACGACATCTGGCACAAGGTGCTCGCGCCTGAGACGAGGCCGAAATGGATGCTCGACGGGACCAGGGGCGGCGGCATGGGCCAGATGGACGGCTCTCACATGATCGACCGCCTCCTCTGGATCCTTGGGTCCGACGTCTCCTCGGTCAGTGCGCGGGTCGGGAACTTCACGCATCCTCAGATTCCGGCCGACGACACGGCGATGTGCTTCCTTCGCTGGAAGCATGGTCCGGTCGCCACGATCTCCCGCATCGCGTTCGACCACGGAAAGGGCTTTACGGAGTACGGCGCCGACTACTTCTTTACGAAGGGCCAGGCGAAGTTCCGGATCGCGTATGGCCGCGGCCCGACTCAGAAGGACGGCGTGTGGATTGCGAAGAACGATGAGTGGGTCGAAGTACCGACGAGCAAGACCGATTCCCTCGTTGACGAGTTCAAGGATTTTGCGAAGGCAGTCGAGTCCGGCGCGAAGCAGCCGCCGATCCCAATGGCGCACGGACGCCAGGTGATCGAGGTGCTGGAGGCCACCGAGGAGTCGTCACGAACGGGCCGGGAAGTAATACTCGGGGCGTAAGGAACAGCCATGGGGGGGCGGCCCGACCGGTGGCTGCCCCGCATGGAACCCAGGCATGATTGCTCAGCGACTCCGGATTTCGTCTGGGCTAACCACGTAACCGAGACGGTCGGCGCCGCGCCGCAACCGGGCATCCAATGTGACGAACCGGCACTTCAGCAGCTCGGCCAGCGCGAGGTATTCGGCATCGTACGTCTTGGCCCAGCCGAGCCGGCCCGCTATGCGCCACGCGGTCTCACCGAGCCTGCGGTGCGGCCTCATGCGCACGCCGGAAGCTTCGAATGCGGTCAACGAGCGACGGGCCTGTTCCTCGGAGACGTCGCGTCGCCACATCGCCTCGTGAAGGGCGGATCGGACTTCCGACCACAGCAACGGTGGGGCGACAAGCGACTCAGTAAAGAACTCGAACCCTTTCGGCGACCCGCTTGCCGTGAGGGCGACACTGGCGTCGATCACCAGCACGTTCAGCGGCCCAGTCTGGATCGATGGATGACGCGGACCCAGTCCGGCTGAGGCTCACCCGTCCAGGTCGTTGTCCAGGCGGCGGGGATTGGCAGACAACCCTCTCCGGCCAGCGAGTCCTCGAGGTCGACTTCTTCGATCAGGTGCTGCGTGCCGATCTTTTTCGCACGCAACTTGCCGGACCTGATCCAGCGGCGGATCGTCTCAGGGTCGCGCCCGGTCTTTCTGGCTGCTTCGGGTACGGTGATCATGTAGTTGAATACTACAACATTGCCGCACACACCCGTCCGGGCTCCTAAAGGCCATCCATGGGGTGGTGTTGCGCCTCGCGCTGCACGTCGCCGACGTCATGCGTGTGCCACGCGTCGTTAATCGATACCGGGTACCACCCCCGAACGGTGAACCGCATCCGCGAGACCGACGCGTTGTCGATCTGGATGCGGCGCACGTAGCGGCTGTCGAAGCCGAGGATGCCGTGCAGCGCTGAACGGATGGCATGTCCGTGGCTGACGAGCGCGACGCGTTTCACTCCCGCCTGCGACGAGATGACGGAGTCGTGGAGCAGCCTGTCTTCGATGAACCCGATAATCCTGCGCTCGACGAGGCGCTCCGACTCTGCGCTCCGGCTGGCTTCAGGGCCGTACACCCACCAGACGCCCGCCCCCGTAAAATGGTCACGTTCGTCAGGCGAGAGCTTCTGGTCGAACGGCCTGCCCTCCCGCACCGCGACGCGAATCTCGTCGAGCGCATCCACCGATTCGAACTTCGGCTCGTTGACTCCCATCGCGAGCAGCAGCTCGCGTGCTGAGTGGACTGAGCGCTGCAGCGACGACGAGTAGACCCGGTCGAACCGCATCCCTTCCGCGACCAGCCTGCGCCCGAGCGCCTGTATCTGCCCGCGACCGCGGTCCGTCAGCGGTGGGTCGCGGTCCCATGGGACGTTCAGGTCGTTGGCAATGTTATTGGCGCTCTCGCCGTGCCGGATCAGGAA
>JACPRT010000058.1 GCA_016189845.1 Chloroflexota bacterium
CCACGGCTGGCTGGTATCCGCGGGCAGCAGCGGGGAACAGGTGCGCTCCAGGAACTCCAGCTGCGCGGTCTGGCCGATCAGATGCTTCGCTTCCTGAACGCCGCCGCCAACCGTGAACTGCTGGAGGTCGCCGATGGTGGAGAAGATCGTGGGCTGTCCGAACTCGACAAACAGCGCATCACGGATCTGGGAGTCGTGGCCGAGAACGACGTCGCCAGCGCTGTCGACTGCGTCGGCGCGGAAGTTCGGGACCTGGACCGTGAACGTGCCAGGATTGGTCTGCGCTATGGAGGCGCCGGTAACGCCGAGCCCGGTGATTATCCGCTGCACGTCCTCCAGAGTTGGCACCCTGAATGGCGTCGAAGTTGCCGATGCAACAGGGGGGGACGTGGCTGCCGGGGTCGAGGTCGCCCCGGGTACCGGGGTGGGAATGGCAGGCGGAGTCGTTGGATACGACACGAACACGGTCGCTGGGAACCGGGAGCGGAACGCCGCCTGGATCCGGTTGGCCTCCGACTCCTTGATGACCGAGCCGGTTGCATCGCGTTGCGCCGGCGACAGCTTGTCGAACTGGAGCGTCACGGACCCGTCGTCGTTGCGGGTCACCTCTGCGTCCGGCCGTCCGATCTCCGCCGAGGCGAGGCTCTCTTTGATCTGGTCGACGGTGACGGTGTCGCCCGTGAATCGGACGGTAATCGCCTCACCCTTGAGGCCCGGCAACTGTACGAGAATTCGGTCGGGTGGTGTGCCAATCAGCTGCACGGTGGGTTCGCTGAGGCCGAACTGGTTGACTCGGCCTTCGATGATGCGCCGGGCGCCTTCCATGTCGTCGACCGACGGCGTGTCCCCGCCTTCGTTGATTCCCCGGTATACGAGGTGCGTGCCGCCCTGGAGGTCGAGGCCCAGGGTAAGCCCGAGGAACGTGTCCTTGTTGCCGCGCTCCAGACGGTTGCCGAAGACGCTGAAGTCGATGCGAGGGATCGCGATCGCGGCGACCGCCACGGCGAATAGCAAGCCGAGTAGGACCAGCTTGCGAAGCTCTCGTCTCATCCACTACTCCTGCCGGGACCGCCGCCCTCGCGGACCGCTACCCTGAGCAGGTCGAGGGCTTCCTCCTGGGTCTGGACTTTGCCGGCTGCCTCAGCGTCCCGCAGGACCCCGAGAAGCCGGCCGATCTCAGGCCCGGGCGGAAGCCCAAAGAGGCGCTGGATCTGATGTCCGTCAAACAAAAGAGATGGCTTCGATTCGCGCTGCTCCTCGAAGCCTCGACGGAGTATATCACCGAGCCTATCCGAATGCCGCTGCCAGTCGGATTCCTCGATCCGGGGACCGCGCGCGGCCAGGTAGTCCGCGATCGCGAGATAGACGGTGTCGATGGCGACAGGCGCGACGTCCCGGTAGTAACGCAGCAGGGCGCGCGGCGTGGGCGGGCGCACGCCGTCGCTGAGCTGTACCGGTCGCAGGTGTTCCTTCACCATCAGGGAAACATGCGCGATCGTCCTGCGGCTCGCCCGCAGGCGGCGGAGCGCGTCCTCGACGATTTCCGCGCCGCGGTCGGCGTGGCCGAAGAACCTCGTGCGCCCGTCGGGCTGCACCGTCCTGGTTTCCGGCTTCGCCACGTCGTGGAACAGCGCCGCAAGCTTCAGCAGCGAACCCCTGGACTGGTCGTCGGCGACGACCTCTGCGAAGTACTCGGTCATCTGTGGCTGCCATGGAACGCGCTCGACGATCGGATCGGACAGCCGCATGGACGGGTCCAGGATCTTCTCCACCTCACCCACGGTCTGGACACTGTGTTCGAAGACATCCCAGTAATGCTCGCGCGGCTGGACCACGCCCTTCCCGCGGCATACCTCCGGCAGGAGCAATTCCAGCAGGCCGTGGGAGTCGAGCAGCCTGACTCCACGCAGCGCGTGGTCGCCCCCGATGATCGCGAAAAGCTCTTCCCGCAGGCGCTCCGGGGCAATGCCCGCCACGGCCCGTGCGTGGCTGACGACCGCCTGGGAGGTGGCAGGCTCGATCTCGAAGCCAAGCTGCGCTGCGAGCCGGCACGCCCTCACGGCCCTCAGGGGATCGTCGTCCATCGCGCCAGCCGACACCTGGCGCACGAGCTTCTGCACGAGGTCTGACCGGCCTCCCGCCGGATCAACCACCTCGAGGGGGGCGCCGGCCGCTTCCCACGCTCCGAGCGGGACCGCCATCGCGTTGACCGTGAAGTCACGCCTGCGCAGGTCCTCCGCCAGCGTTCCCGCCCTGGAGTTCACGTCCACCCAGCGAACCCCGGACCCGTCTGCCCGCTGGCCATGGTGCGGCGCGAGGCGCATGTACCCACGCGCCTCGTCCATGACGATGCAGGTCGCATCGATCTCGACGGCGATTTCTCGGCAGACCGGGTTCGCGTCGCTCGCAACGATCACGTCGACGTCCCGGGGTGGGCGGCCCAGGAGCCGGTCTCGCACTGCGCCTCCGACGACGTGGGCCTCCAGGCCCCGCGCCGCCATCGCACCGGCTACGGCGGCGACGAAGTCAGTCATGGGCCCTTCGCCCTGGGTCGCGGCCGGGGTGTGAATCGCTAGCCGCGATTCGGCACCACGAGTTGAGAAGAGCGAGAGCCATCGCTGGCCGCGGGTGCGAGATCGGGCGGTCCCGAGAAGTCAACGCCGTCGTGGGTATGTGCGGTGGACTGCTTGAGGTCCTCGTGGCTCTTCAGGTGATCGAGGTACAGGATGCCGTTCAGGTGGTCGACCTCGTGTTCGATCGCCTGGGCGAGGAGCTCGGTAGCCGTGACCCGATGCTTCGCAGCCGATTCGTCCAGGTAGCGCGCCTTGACCAACACCGACCGTTCGATCGTCCCTACATATCCGGGCACGCTCAGGCAACCTTCCTCGACGACCCGGGTCCCCTCGCGAAGCGTGATGACCGGGTTGACCATGACGAACGGCTCTTCTTCGGGCAACTGTATCGTGACGACCCGCAAGAGGACCCCGACCTGGTTGGCAGCCAGCCCGACGCCCGGGGCGGCCTGCATCGTCTCGATCATGTCGCGCGCGAGCTTGCGGACCGAATCGTCGATGACCTTTACCGGCCGCGCCTTGCGACGCAGCATGGGGTCCGGTACGAGTCGTATGTCGAGTACGGTCATCTGGCTCTCATCGTCTCCCGCCCGAGACGATCGCCCGGGCGTCCCCGTCGATTACCACGTCGAGTATAGCCGACTAGCTGACGGAAACCGGATCGACGTCGACTGCCCAGCCCCTTGGCAGCGATACGAGGTCGAGGAGCCG
>JACPRT010000042.1 GCA_016189845.1 Chloroflexota bacterium
CTCGTGCAGGCGGAGTTGAGGGCCGACGATGATCACCGAGCGGCCGGAGTAGTCGACGCGCTTGCCGAGCAGGTTCTGGCGGAACCGGCCCTGCTTGCCTCGCAGCAGGTCGGTCAGCGACTTCAGCTTGTGATTGTGGCTGCCCGAGATCGCGCGTCCACGGCGGCCGTTGTCGATGAGAGCATCGACGGCCTCCTGGAGCATTCGCTTCTCGTTGCGGACGATGATGTCCGGCGCCTGGAGATCGATCAGCCTCTTGAGCCGGTTGTTGCGGTTGATCACCCGCCGGTAGAGGTCGTTGAGATCGCTCGTGGCGAAGCGGCCGCCGTCGAGCTGCACCATGGGCCTTAGCTCGGGCGGAAGCACGGGGAGGACGGTCATGACCATCCACTCGGGCTTGTTCCCGCTCTTGGCAAATGACTCGACGACCCGCAGACGCTTGATCGCCTTCTTCCTGCGCTGGCCAGAGGTCGTCCTGACCTCCAGCTGGAGGTCGGCGCGCAGCTGCTGGAGGTTGGTGCGTCGAAGGATTTCGAGCACCGCTTCTGCGCCCATGCCGGCGCGAAACACCTCTCCGAACCGATCGCGCAGCTCCCGATAGCGTGATTCGGTCAGCAGGTCGAGCGGCTTGATGCCCTCGAGTTCTTCGATCTTCGCGGTGATCTCGGACTCGACCTGGTCCTTGTCCTTGCCATAGCGCGAGCGGATCGCCACCAGTTCTTCGGCGATCGGGGCATCCGCGCTGTCCGTTGCCTCAGACTCTTCCTCGGCCTCACCCTCGGCGGTCCCGGCAGGCGCAGGCGCAGCGATGCCATTGGCCTTGCGCAGCTCGGAGATCTCGTTGTTCTGGGCCTCTTCCAGGCGGGTCGTCTCGCTCTCCAGGAATTCCTGGAGGCTGGACAGCGCTCGCTGGCGCGCCTCTTCGTCGACTGTGATCACCACATACTGGGCGAAGTAGAGGACGCGCTCCAGGTTGCGCGGCGATAGGTCGAGCAGCAACCCGAGCCGCGAAGGCGTGCCCTTCGAGAACCAGATGTGGGCGACCGGCGCCGCCAGCCGGATGTGGCCCATCCGCTCGCGCCGCACCTTCGCCCGCGCGATCTCGACCCCGCAGCGATCGCAGACTACGCCCTTGTAGCGGATCTTCTTGTACTTGCCGCAGTAGCATTCCCAGTCCTTGGTGGGACCGAAAATGCGCTCACAGAAAAGGCCGTCCTTTTCCGGGCGCAGAGTCCGGTAGTTGATCGTCTCCGGCTTGGTGACCTCGCCGTACGACCATGCCCGGATCTGCTCTGGAGAAGCCAGTGAGATCCGGATGGCGTTGAACTCGGTTCCTGGCTCAGTCGTCATTTACTCTTCCTCGTCCTCGTCCTCTTCGGACTCGGAGTCATCATCGGCTTCGTCGAGTTCCTCGAGGGTCTCTTCTGCCTCCTCGGGCGCCTCTTCTGCGGGCTCGGCCTCCGGCTCCTCTTCGTCTTCGGATTCCTCGGCGTTCTCCTCGTCGAACAGGGCTTCCTCCGGGATCTCCGCCTCCTCTTCCTCGACCGCATCCGCGGCGATGCTCCCGACGACCTCCGCCTCTTCCTCCTCGGGCGCTGCCGCCGCCTCCGGCTCTTCCTCGAGCTCGGCCGCCTCCGCCTCGATGTCGTCGACTTCCGCGGCCTCGATGTCCTCGTCGCTGGTGTCGGCGATCAGCGCCGGGCTGAACTCGGAGCGCGGCGCCACCACATACGGGTCGCCCGTTTCGTTGAGCAGTTCGACCGCGAGGCCCAGCCCTTGCAACTCCTTGAGCAGGACGTGGAACGACTCCGGCACGCCGGGCTGGATGATGTCTTCACCCTTGACGCAGGCCTCGTAGGTCTTGACCCGACCGACGACGTCGTCGGACTTCACGGTCAGCATCTCCTGGAGGTTGTAGGCCGCGCTGTACGCCTCGAGCGCCCAGACCTCCATTTCGCCGAACCGCTGGCCGCCGAACTGGGCCTTGCCGCCCAGCGGCTGCTGGGTGATGAGCGAGTATGGGCCGGTCGACCGGGCGTGGATCTTGTCCTCCACCAGGTGGATCAGCTTCAGCATGTAGATCATGCCGACCGTGACCGGCTGGTCGAACGTCTCGCCCGAGCGGCCGTCGAACAGGCGTGATTTTCCGAAGACCGGGACAGCCACGTGCTTGTGACGGTCGAGGTTGAGGGCCGCTTCGAACAGCTCCTCGCTCGACATCTTCGAGGCATCGATCCCGGCATGGTCCTTGAGGAACAGGCGCAGACAGGCGTCGCGGGCGACCGTCGTCTTCGACTCGTCGAAAACGTCGTCCGCTTCGATGCCGCGCTCCTTCAGCCAGGCCGCGACCTTCTCCTCATCGTAGCCGCCGGTATCCTTGATGCCGTCGGCGCCGTTGGTCGTTTGCCAATCGAGCTTTCGGTGGTCGATCGCGCCCGACTCGCGTACGAACCAGGCGCGAGCGAGCTGGTCCTCGATGGCCTCGCTACGCGCGCCATCGAACACCGGGCTGACCGCCTTGAAGCCGAGGGTCTCGGCAGCCCAGCCAAGGTGCGTCTCCAGCACCTGCCCCAGGTTCATCCGGGACGGGACGCCGATCGGGTTCAGGATGACGTCGAGCGGCGTGCCGTCGGGCAGGTATGGCATGTCCTCGACCGGCAGGATGCGGGCGATGACACCCTTGTTCCCGTGCCGGCCGGCCATCTTGTCGCCTTCCATGATCTTGCGCGTGTGCGCGACCCACACGCGGACCATCTTCAGGACACCCGGCGAAAGCTCGTCGCCGCTCTCCTTGGTCAGCACCTTGACGTCGATGACCTTGCCGTGCTGGCCGTGCGGCACGCGGAGCGAAGTGTCCTTCACGTCGCGTGCCTTCTCGCCGAAGATCGCGCGGAGCAGCTTCTCTTCCGCCGTGAGCTCCGTTTCGCCCTTGGGCGTGATCTTGCCGACCAGGATGTCGCCCGGACGCACATAGGCGCCGATGCGGATGATCCCCTCCTCGTCGAGGTCGCGCAGGCTTTCCTCGCCGACGTTCGGGATGTCCCGGGTGATCTCCTCCGGGCCGAGCTTCGTCTCCCGGGCCTCGACCTCGTGCTTCTCGATGTGGATGGACGTGAAGCGGTCGTCCTTGACGAGCGCCTCGCTCACGATGATGGCGTCCTCGTAGTTGAAGCCGTCGAAACTCATGAAGCCGACCAGGATGTTCTGGCCGAGGGCCAGGCACCCGTTCTCGGTCGATGAGCTGTCGGCGAGCGGCTGGCCCTTGATGACGCGCTGGCCCTTTCCGACGATCGGGCGCTGGCTCATGCAGGTGCCCTGGTTCGAGCGGACGAACTTCGTCAGCGGGTATGTGTAGACCTGGCCGCCGTCGCCCTGAAGCTGGATCTCCGCGCCGGTGGACGAAACGATCACGCCGTCGTCGCCGGCAACCACCACCTGGCCAGAATCCACGGCCACGCGACGCTCCATGCCGGTGCCCACGATCGGCGCCTCCGGCCGGAGCAGAGGCACTGCCTGCCGCTGCATGTTGGAACCCATCAACGCCCGGTTGGCGTCGTCGTGCTCCAGGAACGGGATCAGGGCCGTCGACACGCTCACGATCTGCATCGGAGACACGTCCAGGTATTCGACGTTCTCGGCGAAGTCGTGCGCGAACCGCTCCCCAACGCGGACCTCGATGCGTGCTCCGACCATCTGGTTCTTGCTGTCGAGCTCGGTGTTGGCCTGCCCGATGATGTGCCGCTCTTCCTCGTCGGCCGGCATGTAGCTGACCTCGTTGGGGTCCGCCGACACGAATGGGCGCACCTTGAGCGTCCGGGCCTTCTTGAAGGCAGCGATCTGCTTCGCCACCTGACGGCCGATCACCCGGCCTTCCTTGACCAGGACCTCCCCGCCATCGTCGGCGATGTCCTCCGCGGCTGCGCGGCCGGCCAGGTCGGGGTCGTCGCTCTTCATTTCCTTGCGCACCGGACGGTACGGGGTCTCGATGAACCCGTACTCGTTGATGCGGGCGAACGTCGCCAGCGAGCCCAGGAGGCCGATGTTCGGGCCTTCCGGCGTCTCGATCGGGCAGATGCGCCCGTAGTGCGAGTGGTGGACGTCACGCACGTCGAACCCTGCGCGCTCACGTGAGAGGCCGCCCGGGCCGAGGGCCGACAGGCGGCGCTTGTGCGTCAGCTCCGCGAGCGGATTCGTCTGGTCCATGAACTGCGATAGCTGGGAACCGCCGAAGAATTCGCGGACTGCCGCAACCACCGGCCGTATGTTGATCAGGGCCGCCGGGGTGGTCGTCGCGGGGTCCATCTGGGTCGTCATGCGCTCGCGCACGACGCGTTCCATACGCAGGAGACCGACGCGCAGCTGGTTCTCGATCAGCTCGCCGACCGCCCGCACCCGGCGGTTGCCGAGGTGATCGATGTCGTCGATCTTCTCGCGGCCGTTGTTGACGTTGATCATCTTGCGGATCAGGGCAACGATGTCGCCCTCGGTCAACGTCCGCTTTTGTTCATTGACGCCAAGGCTCCGGTTCAGTTTGTAGCGGCCGACGCGCCCCAGGTCGTACTTGCGGGCGTTAAAGAACAGGCTCTGGAGCAGAGCATTGGCGTTCTCGACGCTGGGAGGCTCCCCCGGGCGAAGCCGTCGGTAGAACTCGATTAGAGCCTCTTCCTTGGTCTTGATTGCAGAGTCACGCGCAAGCGTCGTCTTGATGAACTGGTGGTCCGGGTCGTTGTCGATGTCTTCGAACAGGCCCCCGATCTTGTCGTCGGCGTAACCAAGGGCGCGCAGGAGGGTCGTGACCGGAGTGCGCCGCTTTCGGTCGACCTTGACGTACAGCAGGTCCTTGTTGGAGGTCTCGAGCTCTACCCACGCGCCGCGGTAGGGGATCAGCTTGGCGTAGCAGAGCGGGCGGCCGGTGCCCGGGTCCGCCTCCACCGTGAAGTACGCGCCGGGGGAACGCACCAGCTGGGAAACGACGACGCGCTCGGCGCCGTTGATTATGAAAGTGCCGTTGCCGGTCATGAGCGGAACGTCGCCCATGAAGAGCGTCTGCTCCTTGACCTCACCCGTCTGCTTGACCTTTAGCGAGACGGTCACGTACATCGGGGCGGAGTAGGTGGTTTCCTTGAGACGGCATTCGCGCTCCGTCAACTTGGGCTGCCGGATCTCATATGCGCCGAAGCGGAGTTCGAAACGCCCGCCCGAAAAGTCCTCGATCGGTGAGATTTCGTCGAAAAGTTCCTTGAGCCCCTCCTTTTTCAGCCATTCGAACGAGTGAATCTGAACCTGGATAAGGTTCGGCACCTCGACGACTCGCGGGATGCGGTTGAAGCTCTTGTAACCGGCATCCAGCTGAGAGGTCGGACGGACCGTGGAAACCACCATGCAAACAACTCCAGTCCTGGAAACGGGGTGGTTGCGGACGCGACTTACGCGCGAAAACCGCGACGACGCGAACGCTTATTCAAATGGCGCGCGGCGACGCTAATGTGTTCAAAAGACGAGCAGAGACAGCTTCCCGGCGGTGGAAGTCATAAGGTGCAAATTCCAATGCTATGTCTGTGGGGTGGGCCTGTCAAGGCCCTCTGTGGTAGTTCTGTGATTCGGTCACCCCTGAACAGTTCAGTGAAATTGTCACCTCATGAAAATCAGAGGGACGGTTTCGTTGAACGCAAAGGAACAGCAGCGGGTCATGGTCTTGAACCGACTGGAACGAAGCGAGGTCACGGCCGCCGAGGCAGCCGCGCTGATGGGGGTCACGCTCCGCCATGCACGCCGGCTTCTTGCGAGGTACCGAATCGACGGCGTTGCGGCAATGGCTCATGGGAATCGCGGCCGTCAGCCGATTCATACGCTTGAACCGGCGTTGCGCGATCGGGTCGTTGAACTGGCCAGGGTCCGCTTCGCCGGCTGCAACCACCAGCATCTGACGGAGTTGCTGGCTGAACGTGAAGGGATCACGCTCTCCAGGCCGAGCGTGTGGAGAATCCTTCGAGCAGCGGGTCTCAAGAGTGCACGGCACCGCAGACCGCCAAAGCATCGGCTGCGGCGGGAACGCTATCCACAGGAAGGAATGCTCCTTCAGCTCGACGGCAGCAATCATGACTGGCTCGAAGGCCGTGGGCCACGGCTGACCCTCATTGGCGCAATCGACGACGCTACCGGAACGGTCCCTGCGGCCCTGTTTCGGGAACGTGAAGACGCTCACGGCTATTTCCTGCTGCTCCAGGAAATCATTGAGGCCAAAGGCGTACCACTCGCCGTCTACAGCGACAAGCACAGCATCTTCACCGTCAATCTGAAGCGGTCACCAACGGTTGACGAGGACCTCCGGGGCAATCAGGAGCCAACGCAGTTCGGTCGGGCCCTCGCGGAGCTCGGCATCCAGTCCATCCTTGCCGATTCCCCCCAGGCCAAAGGAAGAATCGAACGAGGATGGGAGACCTTTCAAGATCGCCTCGTCAGCGAACTTAGAATCGAAGGCGCAAGGACTTCGCAAGAGGCCACTGCCACGCTCGAGCGGTTCATCCCACGATTCAATGTGCGTTTCAGCGTTCCGCCTGCGTCGCCTGGTTCTGCATACCACCCACTGGCCACCGGACCCAGGCTCGAAGACGTCCTCTGCTTCAAGTACCTGCGCACCGTGGCGGCCGATAACACATTGCGCTTCGGCGGCGAAGTCCTCCAGCTTCTGCCCAGTGCAGAAAGGGCGTCCTATTCACGCACACGCGTCACGGTTCTCGAACGGCTGGACGGGGGCCTCGCCGTCCGCCACGACGGCAAGACGGTCGCAAGCCGCAAGGCGCCACCAGAACCGGCCGTTTTGCGAGCACGCTACGGCGAACGCCCCGCTCTCTTACACATCGAGAAATCGACGCCGTCCAACGGGCAACATCACATCCCTGTGCGAGTCGAACGCATACCTACGTCCGACTCGCACAGGGAAAGACATCACAATGGGAGGAAACCAGCACCCGATCACCCGTGGCGCCACATCCCAGCGGTGACAAAATCACAGAACCGTTAGGGTGACGTATTTACAGAACTACGACAGGCCCTCAAATCGCGGAGGCTTCTGAAATTGGTATCGGCTTCGGGCAGAATAGAACCGTATCTGATTCCAAGGGGAGGCGTGGATAATGGGCTCATGCCAGACCGTGACGATGTGTTGCTCACCCCTGACGATGTCCGCCGGGTGGCCCAGTTGACTCGCATTGCGATGACCGACCGGGAGGTCGAGACGCTGCAGGCCCAGTTGGCAAAGGTCCTCGACCACTTCCAGTCACTCCGGCAAGTAGACACAGATGGCGTCGAGCCCACAGGTCACGCGACCGCGACCACCAGCGTCATGCGGGACGACGAGACACGGCCTTCGTTGCCGCGCGAGGCCGTCCTGAGGAACGCGCCTGAGGTCGACGAGCCATTCATCCGCGTCAAGCCAGTGCTCGGAACTTGAACCGACGGATGGGCGAACCCTCCCTCTCATTTCTGACCGCGCACGAGGCGCAGGACCTCATGTCGAGGGGTAGCCTGTCGTCGGTCGAACTGACCCGGGCGGCGCTGGAGCGTGTCGAATCGGTCGAGCCTCGCATCCACAGCTTCCTCTGCGTCACCGCCGACCTCGCCTTGAAGGACGCAGGCGCCGCCGACGCCCGCCGCCGGTCTGGTGAAAGCCGAGGGCCGCTGGACGGGATCCCGGTCGGAGTGAAGGACAACATATCGACCGCGGGGGTCCAAACGACCGCCGGGTCGAAGATACTGGCCGGCTACATACCCCCTTACGACGCCCACGTCGTCGAGCGCCTGCGGGCGGCGGGTGCCGTGATGGTCGGCAAATGCAATCTCGACGAGTTCGCCATGGGGTCGTCGAACGAAAACTCCGCCTACGGCCCGGTCCGCAATCCCTGGGATACCAGTCGTGTGCCGGGCGGGAGCAGTGGCGGTCCCGCGGCCGCGGTCGCATCGGGTGAGGCTGTCACTTCGCTGGGGTCCGACACGGGAGGCAGCATCCGCCAGCCCGCCGCGCTTTGCGGAATCGTCGGGATGAAGCCCACGTACGGACTCGTGAGCCGCTACGGATTGATCGCCTTCGCGAGCTCTCTCGACCAGATCGGGCCATTCGCCCGCGATGTCCTCGACTGCGCAAGTACCCTCGACGTCATTGCCGGCCATGATCCTCGGGACTCGACCGCGGTCGATCGTCCCGCGCCCGAACTGGCTTCCGGCCTGACCGGTCGAAACGGCGAGATCAAGGCTCTGCGACTTGGCGTCCCGAAGGAGTATCTCGTGGCAGGAATCGAGCCGGGGGTGCGGGCCGCGTTCGATGCCGCCGTATCGACCCTCCGCGGGCTGGGCGCGGTGGTCGAAGAATGCTCGCTCCCGCTGACCGACCAGGCGCTGGCCGTGTATTACATCCTCGCCCCCTCCGAGGCGTCGGCAAACCTGGCGCGTTTCGACGGCTTCAAGTACGGACACTCGTCGAAAGAGGCGGCGACTGCGTGGGACACCATGGACCTGACTCGCGCCGAAGGATTCGGCGCGGAGGTGAAGCGCAGGATCCTGCTTGGCGGGTACGCCCTGTCCGCGGGCTACTACGACGCCTACTACAAGAAGGCGCAACAGGTGCGCACGTTGATCAGGCGCGAATTTGCCGAGGCGTTCAGGAAGTTCGACGCCCTGATCACGCCGACTTCGCCGACTGTGGCGTTCAAGCTCGGCGCCAGGACACAGGACCCGCTGTCGATGTACCTGAGCGACGTCTGCACGATACCTGTAAACATCGGGGGGCTGCCGGGGATCTCGGTGCCTGGCGGGTTTTCGGAGGGCCTGCCGGTCGGACTGCAGGTGATCGGACCGCAATTCGGCGATCTAACGGTGTTGAAGGTCGCGCACGCGTACGAGCAAACGACCGAATGGCACAAGAAGCACCCGCCGCTGTGACGTCGTTTCGTCGCTCTGACATCACTCGCAGCATCGATATTGCTGGCGAATTCACGGCGCCGAGTCTTCTGTTTCATGTGGCGGTACCGTCTGCGGTACCACCGGCGGTACCTGCGTTCCGGGAGACTCCGATCAGCCGCCACTTCACGATCGGGAAGGCGCTCGCGTTCTTGCTCGTATTGGTGGTGTTTGCGAGCGCCGCCCAGGCGTGCAGCAGGCAGCCCGAGCCCACCCCGGCGTTTCCGGCGATCCCGCCTGCCTGGCCCTTCGTGTTCAACGGCCGGGCTACCGTCGGTGACCAGCCGGTGCCGGCGGGCATGCTGATCACGGGACGGATCGCCGAGTACCGTTCGGCCCCGGTGACGACTCGGGAGGGACGCTACTCCGCCCTGCCGGTAGGTCCCCTCGACAAAAAGTTCTTCGATCGCCCGATCGCATTCGAGTTGACCCGGTCTTCCGACGGCAGGACCGTGGTTGCCGAGCAGACTCTGGTCTTCAGAGCGCTGCCCCAGCCCAGCGTGTACGAGCTGGATCTGACCTTCCCGGCTCTCGACTAGCGATTTCGGCGCTCACGACTTCCGGAACCTCAGCCCCTCGGTCGCCTTCATGAACTCGGTTACGACCGATTCGGCAGCCACGATGTAGCCTCCCGCGTCGATCGTCGCCTCGCCGCCCAGGCGATTGATCACCTTCGCACCGCTCTCACTGGCGATCACGAGCCCGGCCGCCACGTCCCACGCCCCGCCCCAGCTGAGGTACATGTCAAGCCTCCCGCAACCGGCGTACGCCAGGCCCAGGGCAGTCGATCCCAGCCCTCGCACGCTTTGCGCCATCGGCTCAATCCGAGCCAGCACCTCCAGCATCGCCGCGGCCTTCGTCGAGTCTCTCGAGAGGTCGTAGCCGAGGACGGTATCCGCCAGCCTGGCCGGCCTGGCCACCTCGACCGCCTTCCCATTCACCTGGAGGCCATGGCCCTTCACTGCCCCAAAAAGTTCGTTGTGGACCGGATCGAAGATGACGCCTGCGACCGGCCTCGCGCGCTCGACCAGCGCTACGCTCACACAGAAGATGGGGATGCCGATCACAAAATTGCGGGTGCCGTCGAGCGGGTCCACGACCCATTCGAACCCGGACGTGCCCGCGGTGCGGCCGGTCTCCTCCCCCAGAAACCCCACGTCTGGGAATTCCACGGCCAGGGCCTTCGAGATCGATCTCTCCGCCGCCGTGTCGATGTCGGTAACGAGGTCCTTGGGACCCTTGAAACGGTGGACGCCGTGATTGCGAAACCCGGCCTTTATGAGATCCCCCGCGGCCTTTGCTGCCGCCTCCATGGTCTCCAGTAGCGGGCGGCCGCTTTTCGACCTCGGGAGCCTCGGGACTTCGGCCGGATGTAAAGTTGCCAATCGTGTCTTCCTTCGACTCACTTCGGTCGGTGTAACTGACGGACGCAACTGACGAGGGCTTGATGTTATTCGGCCATGGACGTGCCGCGTGTGCTGGTGTACTGCGATGATTCGAACGCTCGACGGGGTCTCTCCACAGATTCACGAAACGGCGTTCGTCAGCGAGACCGCCTACATCATCGGAGATGTCGTGATCGGCCCCGGCTCGAGCGTTTGGCCGGGCACGGTGATCCGCGGCGATTCGGCACGTATCACCATTGGCGCGAACACGAACATCCAGGACAACTCGGTGCTCCATTCGGATCACGGGGCGATCATAGGCGACTACGTCACGATCGGCCACCGTGTCATGTGCCACGCATCGAAGATCGGCGATCACTGCCTGCTTGGGAACGGCTCGGTTCTGAACGAGGGCGCCGAGCTTGGCGAGTACTGTCTTGTGGCGGCGGGCGCGGTGGTCATCGAGGGAATGGTCGTCCCGGCACGGCGCATCGTGGCAGGGGTGCCGGCCCGCGAGCGAGGCGATGTCGAGGAGCGGCACCTTCAGCTCATGAAATGGGCTAACGACTCCTATGTCGCCCGGACGACGCGGTACAAAGCGCAGGGGACCCTGGAGTAGCCAGGAGGACCGATAGTTGCTTCCTGCCTCCTCCTCATTCGAAGGCGCTACCAGGCCGGGCGGTGCCCCTGAATGGCTCCCTGGAATTCTGATATCGCGCCTCGTATCTGAAACCACCCAATTCCGATACCAAAATCTTGACCATCGGATTTTTGATATCGCCGCCCAAAGCTAATTCAGCCGAAATCCGATATCACTTTTTCAACCAACCTCGGAGGCCATCCCAC
>JACPRT010000040.1 GCA_016189845.1 Chloroflexota bacterium
ATCGACGATCGACGTCGTGTTCAGCGGCCACACGATCATCGCCGAAAACGGGGGCGTGCTTCACGAGTCCGGCCGTTTCATCGATGGCGAGGACCTGGCCGTAGCCGACATCGATATCGAGAAGCTGGTCCACGACCGCCGCCTGACTTCCAGCTTCAGAGACGCGCCCAGGCCGCCGGTCCCGCCCAGAATCATTGACGCCGAGGTGCACGACCCCGACGCCGGCAAGCTCCGCCGCTTCATCGATCCGCACCCGTTTGTGCCCGCGGATCCGGCTGCCCGCGCGAAGAGGTGCCAGGAGATCTTCTCGATGCAGGTCGGCGCGCTCGCCGACAAGCTGCGGGGCGCAGATATCCAGCGCATCGTCGTCGGGATCTCCGGAGGCCTCGACTCCGCCCTGGCCTTACTCGCCGCAGTCAAGACCGTCGACAAGCTCCGATTGCCTCGCACGAACGTCCATGCATTCAGCATGCCGGGTTTTGGGACGACCAGGCGGACGAGGACGAACGCTGCAAAGCTGTGCCGCGCGCTGGGCGTTGCGTTCGAAGAGGTGGACATCACCGGCGCCAGCAAGGCGCACCTCGAAGACCTGCATCACGGCGGGGAAGAAGACCGGGTATTCGAGAACGTTCAGGCCAGGTACCGCACGGAGTTCCTGTTCAACAAGGCGAACGCCCTCGACGCCCTGCTCCTGGGAACGGGAGATCTCACGGAAGTGGCGCTCGGGTGGTGCACTTTCTCCGGCGATCAGCTGTCTCACTACCATGTCAACGTGTCCGTCCCAAAGACGCTCGTCCAGTACCTGATCCGATGGGTCGCGGATGAAGAGCTCGCAGGCAGTCCCGCGCAAGCCGTGTTGAGCGACGTTCTCGACACCCCGATATCGCCTGAGCTCTTGCGACCGAAGCGTGGAAAGATCAGCCAGCAGACCGAGAAGCTGGTCGGCCCGGTCGAACTTGCTGACTTCTGTCTGTACCCGTTCATCCGCTGGGGCACTCGGCCAGGCAAGATCCTCTACTTCGCCGATCAGGTCCTGCAGCGCCAGGGCTTTGCCGGCGAATACAGGCCCGACGACCTGTACAAGTGGATCCGCGGGTTCCTGGAACGGTTCTTCGCCAACCAGTTCAAACGCACCTGCATGCCCGAGGGTCCGAAGATCGGCTCTGTCAGCCTCTCGCCCCGCGGCGACTGGCGCATGCCGTCGGATGCCAGTCCGAAGGTGTGGATCGAGGACCTCGACGCGATGCACGGGCGGCTCCGCCCCGGCAGTAAAAAAATGCCGTGACACGCCGGCCTTTGCCCTGCGGACCGAGCGTGCTAAGTTGACCGAAATTCAACCAGCGCTGTGCTACTCTCCACGAAGGGAGAACTCCCCAGATGGCCAACGATTCGACGAGGGCTGCCATGGCCGCCGCGCGTAGCGGGAACTCTTCCCCCAACGGCAACCGTTCCGAACGGACAAAGGCGCTCGAGCTCGCCCTGTCCCAGATCGAGAAGGAGTTCGGCCGCGGGGCCATCATGCGCCTCAGCGAGTCCGGCACGCAGGGCGTGCAGGCGATCCCTACCGGCGCCATCGCCCTCGACATGGCGCTCGGCGTGGGCGGGGTACCCCGGGGCCGGGTGACCGAGATTTTCGGCGCGGAATCCAGTGGCAAGACGACGCTGGCCTCGCACATCATCGCCGAATGCCAGCGAGCAGGCGGCACCGCCGCATACATCGACGCCGAGCACGCCATGGACCCGAGCTACGCCGCGGTCTGCGGCGTGAACGTCGAGTCCCTCTACGTATCCCAGCCGGACTCCGCCGAGCAGGCCCTCGAAATCACCGATTACCTGGTCCGCAGCGGTGCGCTGGACATAGTGGTCATCGACAGCGTCGCAGCGCTCGTGCCGCAGGCCGAGCTAGAGGGCGAGATGGGCGATGCCCACATAGGCCTGCAGGCACGGCTGATGTCGCAGGCCCTGAGGAAGCTGACCGGGAGCGTCTCGCGCACCAACACCTGCGTCATCTTCATCAACCAGCTGCGTGAGAAGGTCGGGGTGATTTTCGGCAATCCTGAAGTCACGCCCGGCGGCCGTGCGCTCAAGTTCTACACCTCGGTCAGGATCGACATGCGCCGGATGGAGCCGATCAAGTCGGGCAACGAGATCATCGGCAATCGTGTCCGGGCCCGCGTAGTGAAGAACAAGGTCGCCCCGCCATTCCGGGTCGCCGAACTCGAGATCCTGTTCAAGGAAGGCATCAGCAAGGAAGGCGGAATCCTGGACCTCGGAAACGAACTCGGGATCCTGAAGAAGAGCGGTTCTTTCTTCTCGTTCGGCGACACGCGACTCGGACAGGGGCGCGAGGCCGCACGCGAGTTCCTGAAGAGCAACACAGAAATCCGCGACGAGATCGAACAGGCGATCCGGGCCACCTTTGCGACCAGGGCCGGCGCAGTGCAGACCGCCATCGAGGGCAGTGAAACCGAAGGCGGCGAGGCGCCGACTGCGCTGTCCGACCAGCAGTAGCGAAAAATTGACCGCCCTGGCGATCATCCTCATCCTGGCCGGACTAGTCGGCAGCGCAGTCATCTCCGCGGCGGAAGCCGGCCTGATCTCGGTCAACAAGCTGCGCGTCAGGCACCTGGCCGAGAAGGGCGACCGGCGGGCGGCGGCTGTCGTGCGAATCGTCAACGAGCACGAGAAGTTCTTCGGAACCATCCTGCTCCTCAACAACGTGCTCAACGTGGCAATCGCCACCATCGGCACCAGCCTGGCCATCCGGCTCTGGGGCAACACAGGGCTGGTCCTCGGCCTGTCCACCCTCATGGTCACCATCGTAGTCGTGATCTTCGGCGAGCTGATTCCGAAATCGCTGGCAGTCCATGGCTCGGAACGGTGGTCGCTCCTGATCGGTCGGCCGGTCCACGTGGCAATGGTCGTCACGGCGCCGCTGGTCGAAGTCCTGGCGACGTTTCCGAGGGTCATCCTCCAACTCATGGGCGGGCGCAAGGCGCTGATCACACCGTCGATCACGGAAGGCGAGCTTCGCATGCTCATCGACGTCGGCCGCCAGGAGGGAACGGTCGAAACACATCACGGCACGATGCTCGAGAACGTCTTCAGGATCGGCGAGGCCGAGGTCCGCCAGGTGATGACCCCGCGCAACGAGATTCAGTGGGTGGAAGCCGACTGGACGCTGGCGAACATCCTCGCCAAGTACGGCGACATCCCCCACACGCGGTTCCCGGTATTCGAAGACGACATCGACGACGTGGTTGGCATCATCTCGATCAAGGACGCCATGCGCGCCCTGGCGGACAACCCGGACCGGATGGACCTGCCGGTGGCTACGCTGATGCGTCCGCCCGTGTTCGTGCCGGAATCGAAGCGCCTCGACGAAATGTTGACGATGTTCCGGCAGGGCGGGCACAAGATGGTGCTG
>JACPRT010000041.1 GCA_016189845.1 Chloroflexota bacterium
GATGGACGCAACAGGACCATACACGCGGGCGATGGCGTCATATGCGGCGTCGTTTGGCGCAAAGGACCTGACCCCGGACCTGATCTCAAGGGCGAAGGAGATCGTTCTCGACACGATCGGGGCGATCCTGCTCGGGTCACGTCCCCACTACGCGGGCGTACGCATTCTGGCCGATCTGGCGGCCGGGCGCTCCGACGCAGGCGGCGTCACGGTATTCGGCCGAGGTTTCAAAAGCCCGTTCCTGGACGCCTTGCTTGCGAACGGCACGATGGGATACGCGGCCGACGCCGAAGGCGCCGGAGCGTCTCGTATGCACGCGGCGGCGGTGTTTGTACCGACCGTGC
This sequence comes from Chloroflexota bacterium, assembly GCA_016189845.1. GTDB lineage: Bacteria > Chloroflexota > Dehalococcoidia > Lucifugimonadales > Lucifugimonadaceae > VGZT01. The sequence goes on from JACPRT010000041.1 coordinate 345, forward strand.
TCACCGCCGGCGAATTCGTGCACGCATCCGGCCGGGAGGCGATCGCGGCGCTCTGCCTTGCTTACGACGTCGCCTGCAGGGTTTCCGACGCCGCGGACCCGGGATCGCCGTATCCGCATTCGTTTCATCCTTCCGCGGTGTTCGGCCATTTCGGCGCGGCGGCCGCGGCTGGCCACCTGCTGAAGCTGGATGAGACGCAGTTCATCAATGCCCTGGGACTGGCGGGAATCAACGCCACGGGGCTCATCGCGTGGGTCGATGACCCCAGCGAGGATTCGAGGCCATTCGTAATTGGCGTCGCTGCACAGAGTGGCGCACGTGCCGCACTCCTCGCGAGGCAGGGAATGGGCGGGCCCACGCGGATCCTCGACGACGCCAAGTACTCAATCTACGATGCCTTCTCGACCGAGATGCACGCGGAGCGGCTGCTCGCTGGACTGGGCAAGGAATACCGCATCCTGGATGCGGGGGGCTACAAGCAGTATCCGTGCTGCGCCGACATCCATACCGGCCTCGATGCGCTTCTCGGAATACGGGCGCGGTATCAGCTGGCGGCCGATCAGATCGAGCAGATCACCCATCGGGTCAAGCCAGCGCGCCTGAAGGTCATCGACAACAACCTCCTGAAGTCGCACAACTCGCAGTACATCATGTCGGTCGCAGCCGTCTACGGTCGGGTTGGGCCCGAGGACATCCTCGTCGACAGGCGCTCCGACCCTGAGGTGGCGAAGCTGTACGAGCGGGCTGTTCTTGCTCCGGATGAGGGTCTGACCGCGGTCGAAGACGGATCGCCGGCGGTCGTTGAGGTGCGGCTGGCCAATGGCGATTCGCGCAGGCAGCGGGTGGACTACGCGAAGGGCAGCCGGCAGAACCCGTTCAGCAGGGGAGAACTCGAGGACAAGTTCATGAGGTGGGCGACAACGGCGATCAGTGAACGACAGGCCCGGCGGATCGTGGAGTTGACCGACCGTCTGGACGAACTGAAGGATGTCGGTGAGCTGACCCGGTTGCTGGCAGCGACACGGGCGAACGGCAGCAAAAAATAGAGGGCGGCACTGGTGAACTCACTCGGCTATGCGGAAATTGCTCTCGTGGTGGCTGATGCCGAACGGTCCGCGCGTTTCTACATCGATGTCGTTGGATACGAGCTCGCGGAATACGACCCGGGGCCCGGTGCCCGGCTGATCAAGGTCGGTCCGGACCACTACCTGGGACTGTGGGAGCCCAATGTATGGGGCGCCAAGCGGCGCCCCTTCGAGGGCAGATACGGCGCGGAGTTCCGGCAACGGGTTGGCCAGGCGCACCTGGTATTCGCAATTCACCAGGACGAAGTCAGGCCGCTGGCCGAGCGGCTGGTCAGGGCTGGCTACTCCGTCCACGGACCGGAGGTGCACCAGGACGGGTCACTTCACCTTTATGCGTCGGACCCCGACGACCACGCCATGGAGTGGTGGGGCAGGCAGCCCTGAAGTGACCCGCGGCTTGCCGTCCATGAGGCCGGAAAAGCCATCAACTAAGCAAAAAAGTCCTTGTCGCCATCTGGCAGATACTTCCGCGCTGCCTTGACGTTGAACTTCACGCCAAGCCCCGGCGTGTCCCAGACGTCGATGAACCCGTTCTTCACGATCGGGTCCGGCAGGCCCTCGATGATGTCGTACCACCACGCCGGCTTGCCGGTCGGGTATTCGAACGCTATGTAGTTGCGAGGGAGGGTCGCCGAAACCTGTACGAGCGCGGCGAGGCCGATCAGGCCGTCGGCCGTCCCGTGCGGCGCCATCATGATTCCGTGCAGGTCGGCATACTCTGCGATCCACTTGAGCTCGGCGATTCCTCCGACGGCGAGCGGGTCGGGACCGACCACGCGGACTGCCTGCATCTCGATCAGGTCCTTGAAGTTCTGCCGCAGGTATATCTGCTCACCGGTGTGGATCGGCGTCGACGTGCTCATCGTTACGTCCCGGTAGAGCTGGGCGAGCACGTATGGCGTGTAATCGCCGGTGATCATGTCCTCCAGCCACATGATGTTGAGGGGCTCGCACGCCTTTGCCAGCTTGATCGCATCGATCAACGTGAATCCCGGTCCGCAGTCGAGCGCCAGGCCGACTTCGTCCCAAAGGACCTTCTTCATCGCCTCGATGCACGCCATGGTGTGCTTGAAGCCCTGCTCGGTCATCAGGCCGCCCTGACTTGCCCGCCGGCCGCGCGGCGGGTCGCCGTAGTACTGCCGGGCTTCGAGTCGGCCATGGGCCCGTGGAACGCGATGCCCTGCTTGATGATCGTGAATCCTTCCTTCGACTCCTTCATCTTCCGCATGTTCTCTGCGTAGTGCTCGGGCGTGTTGCCGCCGAGGGGGAACCGGACCGATCCGTTATAGATGCGGACGCGGTCTCGCACCTTGCCGCCGAGGAGCTTGTACACGGGCACGCCCGCGGCCTTGCCGGCGATGTCCCAGAGGGCGATCTCGATCGCGCTCACCGACGTGCCCCACGGCTTGAACGCGCCCACGCGCCGAATACGGGTCATCACCCGTTCGACGTCGGTCGGGTCCTCGCCGACGATCAGGTCCTTGTAGAACATCACGTGCGGCTTCAGGTACGGTTTTGGCGACTCGCCCTGCCCTATCCCGTCGATGCCCTGGTCGGTCGTGATGCGTACGACCGGGTAGTCGCCGATGATTGCGCATTTCAGGTCGGTGATCTTCATTCGGTACGCTTTCTCATCCCTGGTTTCTTCGCTCTCGGCCCGTGGTCAGCACAGGTCGCGGCACACTATACGAGGTCGCACGTCGACTCTGACGTCAGAGATCATCAACGGTTCGCTCCTCGCATCTTGTTGAGTCCGCTTGAATGGGCCGGTGCGGTAC
>JACPRT010000053.1 GCA_016189845.1 Chloroflexota bacterium
CGGTTTGCAGAGGCAGGAGGCTCTGCCGGTCGAGGATCGCCCCCGGCACGTATTCGCTGACAAGTGGCAGCCCGATGTCGAGCCCCTTTTTCGCGGCGGTACGAAGGGTCCGCTGCGCAAGGCCCTCGGTCGAGGGGTACACGGGGAGCAGGTTCCCCGCATGCACGAGTTCGTCGTCCGGGCCCTCGCCCAGCACTTCGTATTCGGGGTTCTGAAACTGAGGCCTGCCCCGGAACTGCTGGACCTTCCCGCTTAGCACCAGGCGGGTCCCGGTAGACAGACGCTTCGCCAGGTAGGGCTGGCGAAACCAGGTGACGGACATCGTCCCGGTCCCGTCCGATATCACGGCGCGTGTAGCGCCGGGGCCGGGACCGATTCGGGCCTCCGAGGCCTCCCAGACCGTGGCGACAACCGTCGCGTCGGTACCTGGCATGATCTCCGAGATGTTGTTCACGTGCGCGTAATCGATGTGGCGCGACGGGAACAGGTACAGCAGGTCCCGAAGCGTCACGACCCCGATGCGCTGGAGTTTGTCGGCGACCGGGCGAGGCACGAGCTTCAGGTCCTGGATCGTTGTTGTTAGCGATGGCGCGGCGGCTTCGTGGCGACGGTGGCCGGGGCGTTGAACGGAGGATTTCGCCTGGTTTTCTGCGGTACGGGGAGCTGCGGGGGGACGGCGCTTCTCAGGAAAACCGGCCGTCGTCGCCGGAGAGTCGCCGCCCGCGCGCGCCGCCGGCGTCGCCGCACGCGGCCGCATGACTGCCTGCGCCCAGGTCTTGCGCGCCGCGGGGGTTAGCTCCGCGTACGGCTTGCCCCGGGTTGGGTCTGCGCCAAGCTCTCGTTCGAGCTCAGCACGCCAGCGGTGCAAGAACCGGTCCAGCCCGCCCGTGACCGCCACGTCCGTGAACCCGCGCACCGCTTCGAGCTCGAGGATCTTTTTGAGAGCGGCGACCTTCTCTGCGGCGACGTCCATCTTCACCCGATGCTAGCGCGCGCCAGCACGCAGGAGTGCGACACCCATGGCGCCGGGACCGAGGTATGTACCGAGCACCGGACCGAACTGGGCGATCGTTACTCCGCCGTCGGGAGAAACGTGCTTGAGTTCCGAGGCCAGCCGCGCAGCTTCTTCTGGCTGCGTGCTGTAAAGGACGGAAAGGGCGCGCAGCGGGGCGGATGCTTCGGTGATCGCCTTCATCCGGTCCAGTCCCTTGCCCCGCGTCCTGGCCCGTTCGAGCGGGTGCGCGATGCCGTCCTGCATCGTGAGGATCGGATGGATCTTCAGCAGCGATCCGAGCAGCATCTGCGCCCGCCCGATTCGACCACCCTTGTGAAGATACTCGAGCGTGTCGATCAGCCCGAAGAACCTCGCCGTGCGGGCCAGCTCTCCTGCCAGCGCAGTCACTTCGTTCCACGCCATTCCCTGTCTGGCGGCCTGTGCAGCCTCGATCACGATCAGGCCTAGCCCCATCGATGCCTGCAGCGTGTCCACGACTTCGATGGGGACCATCTCGCCCAGTTCAGCTCTGGCCTGGCTGGCTGAGTTGCACGTTCCACTGACCTTCGAAGACAGGTGAATCGAGACGATGGCTTCGGCGCCGCGATCGGCCAACTCCCTGTAGACCCTGGCGAAGACGCCCGCCGACGGCTGCGACGTCTTGGGCAGCACGCCGCCGGACTGCAGACGGCGATAGAACTCATCGCCCCGGATCGTGACGCCATCGAGAAATACTTCGTCCCCGAAATGCACGTTCAGCGGTACGACCGTGATCCCAATTCGCCCGGCAAGCGGCTCCGGTATGTCCGATGTGGAGTCCGTGACGATGGCTACGTTGGATGGCGGCGTAGGTGCTACTCCACGGAGATCAGATACGGATATGAAGGTTGGTCGCCGTCGACCACCTCGATCTCTACGCCGGGGATGCGGTCCATGACCGCTTTGGCCACCGCGTCGGCTTCCGGCCGGGAGGTCTCCGCGCCCCGATAAATCGTCGCCAGCTCCGCCTCGCCGCCAGTCTCGACCAGCAGCTCGATGGCCAGGGCAGCGATGTCGTCACCAACCTTCCGAAGCTTGCCGTCGACTATTCCCATGACCTGGCCCGACTTCACAGGCAGACCATCCACTCGCGAATCGCGAATCGCCCGGCAGATTGCGATCGCGCGGACAGATTTCGCGGCGGCCCCCATGGCCTCGACATTCGAACCGGCCGGCTGGTCGGGCGAGAACGCAAGCAGGGCCGAAATTCCGGCCTGGACGCTGGTGGTCGGCACGACATGCACGGCTTTCGAGGTCAGCGCCGCCACTTGAAGGGCCGTTCCGACGACATTCCTGTTGTTCGGCAGGATGATGACGGACGCGGCCGGAGCGGCCTCGACCGCCGCCAGCAGCTCGCCGGTGCTCGGATTCATGGAGTCGCCGCCGGGCAGGACGGTGCACGCACCGAGTCCGTTGGCGACGAAGAGCTTCGTCAGGCCATCGCCTGCGACCACCGCAACGACCACCAACGGTAACGCACGGCCGCCAGAACGAGCCAAATCCTGGGTGGCGCCGGATGACGCGGCGGCCTCCTGGGGCTTCTGGGACTGCTGAGACGCAGCCCACTGGCGGCTCTGTTCGTCCATGTTCAGGATGCTGATGTTGGACAGCGTGCCAAGCGACACCGCGTATCCCAGCGGCTCGCCGGGATTCATCGTGTGAAGATGGACCTTGACCTGGCGGTCGTCGCCGGCGACGACGCAGGACTTCCCGATCGTCGCCGCGCGGTCTCGGATGCCGTCCGGGTCCAGCTGCTGGCCTTCGATGACGAACGACACGCAGTACCCCCACGCCTCCGCCCTGGCTTTTGCGATGAATTCGCTGCGCACCCCGGCCGCCTGCCTGGGGCCGGTACCAGGGGCGCCTTCCGGCGAAATCGTTGGGACATCCACGATCAGGGCGCCATCCGATTCGCCCTTCAGATAGCTGAGCGCTCCGGCAAGCATCGCGGCGAATCCGAAGCCTCCTGCATCGACTACCCCCGCCTCACGCAGCACGTCCAGTTGTTCGGGGGTGCGCCGCACCGCGTCCATCGCCCGGCGGCAGGCCGCATCCCAGACCTCTACGAGGTCTTCTTGCGCGGCCGATTCCGCCGCCTCGGCGGCCTCGCGGAACACGGTGAGCATCGTGCCTTCGCGAGGGTCGGGCACCGCCCGGTAGGCGGCATCCGTCGCCAGCCTGAGCGCCTTCGTCAGCGTACGCGAGTCCACGGCCTGGCTGCCGTCGGTGGCGCCAGCAAGGCCCTTGAAGAACTGGGCGAGTATGAGCCCGCTGTTGCCGCGGGCGGCGAGCAACGACGAGCGTGCCATGGTACGTGCGACCACCGAGGCGTCCGGGGACGGTTTGCTCTGTGTCTC
>JACPRT010000048.1 GCA_016189845.1 Chloroflexota bacterium
AGATGATGCCGGTCATGAGCAGCATGGGCACCGCGATGCCGTCGACGCCGACGTGGAACGAGATGCCGAGGTCGTCGAGCCAGGGCCACTGCTGCTGGAATTGGAAGCGGCTTGCGGCGCCGGCGTAGCCGTAATCGTAGGCGGCCGTGACGTAGACGATGAGGGCTGTGGTAGCTAAGGCGGCGGCGAAGGCGAACCACCTCATGGCGGTGACGCGATCGCGGGGCCACAGGATGAGGGCGAGGGCCGCCGCGAACGGCAGGGCGACGATGATGGTCAGGACGTAGGAGTCGAAGGTCGACTGGGGCGTCATCGCACCGCCCACCACAGCGCAGCCACGACTACCGCGCCCACGACGATCCCGAGGGCGTAGTTGTAGACCATGCCCGACTGCAGGTATCGCAGGACCCCGCCCGTGTCGCGGACGACGGTGCTGCTGCCCTCGATGCCCTGGTCGTTGACGACCGCCCGATCGAAGAAGCCGATGACCTGGGCGGCGGTGACCATCACGCGGTCGACGCACCACTGGTAGGCGGAGTCAAAGTAGAGCTTGTTCTCAAGCGCTCGCTGGACGGGCGCGAGCGAGGCCTTCGTGCACTCGAGGAATGTGGGGGCGGCTTGACCCAGGCTGGCCTGACGTGCGCCGGCCCGCCGAGCGGCTCGAGCAGCAGCCCGGGCGCCTGGGCGAGGGGCCTCTCGGGGGGCACCTGCGGCGCCTCGCTCTCGCCGTGCGGCGGTCGCTGCGTAAAGGTCCCACGTGAGATACAGGGCACCCAGCACAAGGGCGATCGCTACGACCGAGATCCAGACCTCGAAGCCGAAGCCGTGTTCGGCGCCGGCGGACAGGTACCAGCTGAAGCCGCGGTACTTCGGCGTCCACGCGAAGGCGAGGAGGCCCAGGACGGCTCCGAGTGAGGCGAGGACTGCTACCGGACCGAGGAGGAGCGACGGCGCCTCGTGGGCGTGCTCGAACGCGTGGGCGTCACGCGGCCTGCCGAAGAACACCAGTATCAGAAGCCGCCCCGTGTACAGGGCGCTTATGGCGACCGCAACGAATACGCCGAACAGGAAGACCGGGTTCAGGTGGCCTTCGAAAACCGCGAGCAGGATCTCGTCCTTGGTGAAGAATCCGGCAAGTGGCGGGATGCCTGCCAGCGACAACGCGGCGACCGTGAACGCGATTGCGGTGACTGGCATCTTCTTCCAGAGCCCGCCCATCTGCCGGATGTCTGTCAGGTGCGTCGCATGAGTGACTGCCCCCGCGCCCAGGAACAGTGCGGCCTTGGCAAACGCGTGCGCGAGCAGGTGGAACATGGCCACGCCCATGGCACCCGCACCGAGCGCCAGCATCATGAAACCCAGGTGGCTGATGGTCGAATACGCCAGGACTCGCTTCAGGTCGGTCTGGACCATCGCCATGAGCGCGCCGACCAGCGCGGTCGTGAGGCCCACCGCTGCGATGAGCGTCATGATCACGGGAGCGGCCTCGTAGATCGGGAACAGCCGGGCGACCAGGTAGACACCCGCGGCGACCATCGTGGCGGCGTGGATCAGGGCGCTGACCGGGGTCGGGCCCTCCATCGCGTCGGGCAGCCATACGTGGAACGGCACCTGTGCCGACTTGCCCATCGCCCCGAGGAAGATCAGGAACATCGCCCAGTTGAGGGTCGTCGGGTTGATCGCTCCGCTCTCGGCGGCCGCTGCGATCGCCGTGATGCTGAACGTGCCGGTGGCCTTGAACAGCAGGATGATCCCGATCAGCATGCCGACGTCGCCGATGCGGGTCGTGACGAACGCCTTCTTGGCCGCCTCCGCCGCCGAGCGCTTCTCCCACCAGAAGCCGATCAGCAGATACGACCCCAGGCCGACGAGCTCCCATGCGATGTAGGTGAGGATCAAGTTATCGGCGAGGACCAGGGCCATCATCGCCGCCGCGAACAGCGAGTGGACTGCGAAGTACCAGCCGAAGCGAGGGTCGGGCTGGCCGTGCTCGTCGCGCATGTACCCCCACGAGTAAACCTGCACGGCGAGGGCGATGAAAGCGACGAGTCCAAGCATGACGACCGAGAGCGGGTCCACGAGCGTGCCCCAGGTGAATGTGGTCCGGCTGACGCTGGATTCGGCACCTGCGGCGACGCCAACCGTGAACCACTCGATTGCAAAGTCGCCGTTGCCCTCTGAGAGGAGCCCGAGGAGCGCGACGAAGAAGACGGCCAGCGACCCTGCGATGGCCAGGGGCGCGAGGAATGCGCCTCGCCGTGGCAACCAGCGGCCGAAGATGAGGATCAGGAAGAAGGCCGCTGCAGGGAGGGAGGGGGCAAGGAAGACCAGCTTCGCCGTCATCGTGCGTTCCGCACCGTCACCCGGCCCGCTGATACCCCGATCTTTGGAGCGCGGGGAGTCCTTCTGGAGACCTTCGCGAAACTGGTATCACCGATTTGGCCGTTTCGTATCTGAAGTCGCGTTTCACGTGATACCAGAATCGCGGAGGTGCAAAAACAAGAGCCGCCGCTCTCGGTCGCCGTGACCATGTCGCAGATCACCATTTGAGCTCGCCGATCTCGTCGGTATTGACGGACCCGCGGTTCTTGAACAGCCGAAGGATGATTGCGAACGCCAGCCCGAGCTCTGCCGCCGAGATCGTGATCACGAACACCGCCAGGACTTGCCCGAAAACCCTGGCCTCAGGCGGCCGGTCTACGAACGCGGCGAGGCCAATCAGGTTCACGTTGACGGCGTTGAGCATCAGCTCGATCGAGATGAGGACCAAAACCGCGCTGCGGCGGGCGAGCACGCCATAGACGCCGATGCTGAACAGCGCTGCGCTCAGGATCTGAAGGTGGGTGAGTTCAATCATTGCGGGCCAGGATCACGGCGCCGACCAGAGCCACGAGAAGCACCAGCGAGACGACCTCGAACGGGATCGCCCATTGCGTAAAGAGCACGCTACCCAGCGCCTCGAAGCCGGTCGAAGCGGCGGGAGACCCGGCCTCAGCGACTGAAGCGGCGCGCGCCACGGTCGGGATGTCGCTCGACAGGAACGTCGCGGTCAGCAGGCCGAACACCACCAGGGCGGCCAGTGCGGCCACCGGCTTCTGCTTGCTGTCGAGACGCACACGCAATTCGCTCGTGCGGGTCAGCATGAT
>JACPRT010000055.1 GCA_016189845.1 Chloroflexota bacterium
CATTCCACGTCGTTTTCACCTTGGCAGCGAAATGCGCCATTGGGTGCGCTTCGATGCCGATGCTGCTTATCCCTAATTTCGAGCATTCGACGAGGGTAGTCCCCGTTCCACAGAACGGGTCCATAGCGACGTCTCGCTCTCCTACGTCGAATTGCTCCAGGTAATGCCTGACGAGATGCGACGGGAAGGAAAGTACGAATCTGTACCAGTTGTGAAATGGAGCGTCGGATGCCGCGAGGCGGTTCACGGCGCCGTTCGTCAGAGGTACGGCTTCTGTACCAATCTTGAAAGGCAGCTGTACGTCGTTGATCGTCGCCATCGCAGTTCCGCAAGCCTAACAGTTGCCCACATCCAGTTCATAACCGCGTTGGCATGCTTCCTGGTCATCCGTACTGCCGGGCAGGAATGGTGCCTGAGCAGAGCAGTGCGACCGGGAAATGGCCATGCTCGCCAAGATCAAATCCGACTGCTCTTCACGATCCCGATAGCGACCGGTTGGCCGTCGATGTCTTGCTCCGCACGAGTTGCGGATGACGGCGCATGGCCGAACGATAGGTCGTCCGCGAGGACTTCCTCTCGCACGTACGCTGCGTTGGCGCGGAGAGCATCGACCACCTCAGCCGGCGCCTCCACGTACGCCTTGATGCGATCGGCGATCTCCAGGCCGGCGTCCTTCCGAAGGTTCTGGATTAGATGCACGACCTCCCGCGCCATGCCTTCCGATCGCAGCTCCGGGGTCAACGCGAGACTGACACCAGCCACATAGCCGTCGCCGGACGCCGCGGAATAGCCTTCGGTTGCGATGCGGTCGACCAGGATCTCTTCTGGTAGCAGCTCGAACTCTCCGGCGATGGTCACCGACCGGCCTGCTTCAACGGCAGCCGCTACCCGTGCCGGGTCGATGGCCTCCAGCCCGGTCCGTATCCTCCCGAGCGCTTTTCCATATTTCGGCCCCAGTAACCGCAGGTTGGGCTTGATCGCGTACCGCATCAGGCCCCCAACCTCCCGGGCGTCTCGCACCGCCTTCACGTTGAGCTCGTCCTTCAACTGGTCTGCGATGCGCGGGAGCCGCGCCCGGTCAGCGTCGTCACGGACGTCGACCACCAGCTCCGCCAGCGGCTGACGGACCTTGATCCTGGCGGACGCGCGAGCCGACCTCGCGAGGCTGGCCAGCTTTCTGGCCATGGCTATGGCTTCCGAAAGCTCCCGATCGATCCAGCGCTGCTCCGCCACAGGCCACTCGCACAAATGCACGCTATCTGGCGCGGCCGGGTCGTTGCGCTTCACGAGGTTCTGGTAGAGCTCCTCGGCAACGAACGGCGTGAACGGCGCCAGCAGGCGAATCAGCCCCGTGAGGCACGTGTGAAGCGTCCAGTAAGCGGCGTTCTTGTCGGCATCGTCCTCGCTCTTCCAGAAGCGGCGCCTCGACCGCCGCACATACCAGTTGGAGAGACCGTCGACGAACTCTTCTAGTGAGCGGGCGGCGTTCTCCGGGCGCCAGGTTTCGAGAGATTCCGTGACACGGCCGGTCAAGAGGTTGAGTTCAGATAGCAGCCAGCGGTCCAGCTCCGAGAGCGTGGACGGGGCGGGTTCGACCCCGGGCTGCCAGCCGTCGAGATTCGCGTAGGTGACGAAGAACGAGTAGACGTTCCAGAGCGGGATCAGGAACTGGCGGCGCACCTCGTCGCCGGGAGCGTAGCCAAAATTCAGGTTCGATGCTGGGTCCTGGCGGGTGTACAGCCAGCGCATCGTGTCCACGCCCATCTTCGCCGCAGCGTCCTCGAACCAGATGGCATTGCCCTTGGACTTGTGCATCTCCTCGCCGTGTTCGTCGCGCACGAGCGCGTAGCTGAAGCAGGCGAGGAACGGCGGGCGATTGACGAGGGCGGTGCTCATGGCGAGCAACGAGTAGAACCAGTTCCTGAACTGACCCGGGAAGCTCTCCGAGATCCAGTCGGCCGGGAACCACTCCTCCCAGTAGCGGCGGTCGGTACGGTACTTGATCGTCGAGAACGGCACGATTCCGGCATCCAGCCACGGGTTGCCGACGTCCGGAATGCGTGTGACCTTCTCGCCGCACTTCGCGCAGCGGATCTTGACCGCGTCGACCCACGGCCGGTGCGGCGATTGCCCCTCGAAATCCTCCCAGCCTTCGGCTGCGCGCCCTTGCAGTTCCGCTTTGCCGCCGATGACCTCGACATGGCCGCACGACGCGCACTTGTAGATCGGCAGGGCGAGTCCGTAGTAGCGCTTTTTCGAAATCATCCAGTCGCGCATGTTCCGCAGCCAGTCGAGCTCGCGGTCGAGCCCGAATTCTGGCGCCCATCTGATCTGCTTCGTGATCTCGATCATGAGCGGCCGCAACTCGTCCATCGAAATGAACCACTCGTCGACCAGCCGGAACACGAGCTCCGTGTCGCATCGCCAGCAGACGGGATACCTGTGCGAATACCGCTCCAGCTTGTAGTAGGCGCCCTTCTCTCGAAGGCTCTTGACGATCGGGTCGAGCGATTCCATCACGTTCGTACCGTCGAGGAATCCGAACCCGGGGATGTAGTTGCCGAACTCGTCGAGCGGGGCGATCACGGCGAGGCCCTCGGCCTTGCCAAGAGCGAAGTCTTCGGCGCCTGCGCCGGGTGCGACGTGGACGATCCCGGTGCCCTCTGCCTCGCCGACGTCCTGCCACAGGACGACCCTGTGCTCGACCTCTTGCTGCGCCGGCAGCTCGTCGAAGGGGCCGCGATACCGCAACCCGCCCAGCCTTGCGCCCGGCAACTCCTCGAGGACCTCCGCCTTGCCGGTAAGCACCTGCATCCGGGCTTTGCCGAGATACAGGACGTCGTCGCCCTGGCGCACCTTCACGTACGTGTGCTCGGGATGCACCGCGGCTGCGACGTTGCCCGCGAGCGTCCACGGTGTCGTCGTCCAGACCAGCAGCGACTCACCCTGGTGCCCAGGGCCCAGCAGCGGGAACTTCACGAACAGGCCGGGGTGGACGATCTCCTTGTAGCCCTCGGTGGCGATCTCCATGTTCGACAGGCCCGTGCCGCAGCGAATGCACCACGGCATGACGTCGGTGCCTTCGTAAAGCCAGCCACGTTCGTGACACACCTTGAGGAAGTGCCAGATCATGTAGTTGTTCTCATCCGACATCGTGTGGTACGAGTCGTCCCAGTCCATCCAGTAACCGAGCCGCATGGATTGCTGGGTCATGATGTCCGCGTACTTGCGGACGCGTTCCTTGCAGAGCTCGACGAAGCGATCGATCCCGTACGCCTCGATGTCCCGCTTCGATGTGAAGCCGAGGTCCTTTTCGACGTTGACCTCGACCCAGAGGCCCTGGCCGTCGAAGCCGTTCTGGTAGCGCTGGCGGTAGCCCTGCATCGTGAAGAAGCGCAGGAACAGGTCCTTGTACGTGCGGCCCCATGCGTGGTGCACGCCCATCGGGTTGTTGGCGGTGATCGGCCCGTCGATGAACGACTTCTTGCGGCTTGAGCGCTCGTTCCTGGCCAGATAGCGCGCGAGAGTTCCGCGCTCGTTCCACCAGGCGAGGATGCGCTCCTCCATCGCCACGAAGTCGTTGCTGGAAGACACCGGGCTGAAGCGCGGTTTTCGCCCGGCATTCTGGGTTGTCATCACGAGGGATCCTTCCGCATCCGGTGCACGGTTCACTGACAAACTAAAAAACCCGTCCCGAGCAGGTTCGGGACGGGCTGGGCTCAGCGGTACGACCTACTCGTCTCCGTCGTAGCGTTTAACCAGCTTCAAGGCTACGCGCACCCAAGCTGCCAGTCAATCAGACCGTAGCTGCGCGCCTTCGATACTCGGATAGCCGCGCATGAACTCTGCGGCCATGACTGCCCTTCGGCCTTCGATCTGCAGGCGCTTCACGACGATCGCGCCGTGGCCGCACGCGATCACCATGTCTGCGCCGCGTGTGAACACGGCGCCAGGCTGAACCACTTCGCCGCCTGCCTCGCTCGTAGCTATTTCAAGCAGCTTCAGCGTCCGGCCGCCCCACCTCGTAAACGTGCCCGGCCACGGGTCGTAAGCACGCGTCATACGTTCGATGAGATCGGCGGGATTCGACCAGTCGATGAGGCCGTCCCCCCGTTCCAATAGCCTCGTGACAGTCGCCTTCGACCTGTCCTGCGGCCGTGGTGAGATGGTCCCGCGTTCCCACTTCTCGAGCGTATCTACCAGCAATCTGGCGCCCATTTCGAACAGCCTCGCCGTGAGACCCCCGGTCGTATCCCGAGCGCCGATCGGGACTGGCTCGCTCTGCGCCAGGAGTGGGCCGGTGTCCATGCCTTCGTCCAGCAGCATGACCGTGACGCCCGTATGAGGGTCGCCATCCAGGATGGCCGTAGCTACAGGACTGGGCCCGCGATGACGCGGAAGAAACGAAGGATGGATATTCAAAGCGCCCAGACGCGGCAGGCGCAGCGCCGCAGGCGGGAGGATGCGGCCGTATGCGGCGACTGCAAACACGTCTGCGCCATACGAGGCGAGGCGTTCCTGTTCGGCGGGCGCGCGCAAGGTGGCTGGAGATTCGACGGGAATGCCAAGCTGCAAAGCCGCCGCCTTGACCGGCGTCGGCTCTGGAACTTTCGACCGTCCAGCTATTGAGTCGGGTCTCGTATAGACGGCGGCCATCTGGTGATTCGCTTCGACGAGCGACCGCAGCGCGAACACGGCCTCTTGAGGCGACCCGAAGAAGACGATTCGCGACACGTCAGAAGCCTATTGGTGCGTTCGTGTGGGAAACACTCTTGATGCGCCGGTTTCCCGCAGTTACCGTTCGCCGGGGAATTGAGTCGGAGGTGCAAACTTTTTTCAAGCCGATCCAGCTATGAGAGTGATGGATTTCACAAGGTCCAATCCGGATTCACCTTTTCTTCACCCAGAGCCAAAGCTGCGGAGGGGATTGCGTTTCCCAGCATGGGGCATGGTAAGGTACCCCTCGGCCGAGATGCTTGCGGGAAAAGGTCACCGGCTAGTTACCCCTCGAATCCGGTCGGCGGTCGTAACGCCGGGGCATAGATAACCCCCTCGTAGCGCCGTTTTTTGCAACGAAAAAAAGCAAGGCTGGCCCGCAGGGCCGCCAGTCCAGTCCAGTCCCTCACCTTGAAAGATCCGTCGTCGTCCGAGGTCACGCTCGGGCTCTACTGGACTTTTGTCAACTTCGGGAGTTACTCCCCTGAACAGAACAGAAGCCGCCGCCCTTTGGTCCGCCGCTCTTGGTTTCCTCCAGGTCGAGATCCCCAGGCCAAACTTCGAAACGTGGCTCAAAGAAACCAGGGCCGTGAGGTTCGAGGATGACTGCCTCGACATAGGTACCAACAGCGCGTTCGCCGC
>JACPRT010000017.1 GCA_016189845.1 Chloroflexota bacterium
GCCGTGACCGGCAGGCCGATCATCGGGACTGCGATCTTGACCCACAGCGGCGTGGTGCGCCGGACCTTGTTTATGAATTCGATCACTTGGTGGCGATTTCTACCGGTATAGGCTCGGGAAGATTCTATTCGCCAGGTCGCCTACACCCAGCACGCCGATCAAGAAGAACATCGCTATCCCGACGGCTATCAGGCAAGCGAAACCGCCCGCGTAGAGAAGGGGGCGGACCCGGTTCCATCGCGCCGGGAGGTGATGGCTGGCCACTGCGGACGGGATGATCGCGTGGGCTGCGAGAAACAACTGGGCGGCGGTGAACATCAATATCAGGGAAATCCAGAGCAGCTTGATGGCATTTCCGGCATGTGCCCACTCGGCCCGGCTTAGCGGATTGGGGTCCATCTACTCGGATATTCCAGCCTTGATCTTCGCGCGCCGCGAAAGGAATGATGCTTAGCTTTGGAACAGATAGCGGCGAAGCCGCCCCAGACCGTTTGTGAAAACTATCATTTGCCTTCACCGGTGTCAAGGCAAAACAAAGATTTGCGCGCGGGTTCGCGACGCCTAAAATACACAGCGCTCGACGTTCGTCATGAGCAACCGGGAGACGTATTTGGCAGACCAGACATCGGGCAGACAAGATGGTGTCAGCCGACGGCAGTTTCTGAAGTTCGCGGGTATCGGCTTCGCGGCCGGGTTCGCCGCAATGCTGATCGGGAGTCGCGGCCGGGGCAAGAAGCAGGCGCCGTCCGTGCCTGGCGTCTCCGACGACTCGATGTTCCGCCCGAAAGAGTCGACAAGACCCCGGAGCTAGCCGCTCGTTTCCCCTTCGATGGGCGTGACCGCGGCAGCCGCGTCCGTCAGCATGTAAGGTTCACCCCATTGCCCGGCCGCGCCGATCTTCCATGGCGTGCGGTCGCCAAGCGGCTTTAGCCTGATCCCAAAATCGCCGCCGCTGATCAGCAGAGATGACCCTGCACCGGAATCGGTTACGCGGGCGTAGGTCACGGGGCACGCAGATCCGCCGCGGGCGCTGCCCCAGCCGACGACCGCATGAGCGCCCCGGCCGCCCGATACTTCGGGAACCACTAACGCCGTCGCGGTCTTTGGCGGCTCCAGCGTCTGGAAAGTCTGGAGGGGCGAGTACGCGCAGTTCGGGTTCTCTTCGACCTCGACGTAGATCTGCGCCATGCCATCCCCCGTATTGTTGCCGCGTCATGGTGCCGATGCTAGGATTCCGAACGGACTGCCGACGACGCGCAGGTTCGAGTATATGTGAGACAACCGCATGCAGATCTCCAAGGAAAAGCTCGCCTGGATGTACGAGACGATGTACCGCATCCGGCGGTTCGAGGAACGGCTGCTCGAAGAGACGGTCAAGGGCAACGCCATGGGCGTGGCCCACACCTCCGACGGCGAGGAAGCCGGACCGACCGGTATCTGTGCACATCTGACCGAGAAGGACTGGATAGGCTCGACCCACCGCGGCCACGGCCATTGCATAGCAAAGGGTGTCGAGACCAACCGGATGATGGCCGAGATCTTCGGCCGCCTCACCGGCATGTGCAAAGGGAAGGGTGGCTCGATGCACATCGCCGACTTCTCGAAGGGCATGCTGGGTGCGAACGGGATCGTCGGCGCCAGCGTCCCGCTCGCCGTAGGTGCGGCGTTGTCCGCAAGGTATTTCGGGAGCGACGCTATCGGCGTCGCGTTCTTCGGGGACGGCGCCACCAGCCAGGGCGTGGTCCACGAGAGTATGAACCTGGCCGCGATATGGCGGCTCCCCGTGATCTTCGCGTGCGAGAACAATCACTACGCCGAATCGACGCCGGTCGAGTACGCGGTCGCAGGTTCGGACATCGCCGATCGCGCGGCCGGTTACGGCATCCCGGGTGTAGTCGTGGACGGCATGGACGTATTCGCCGTATACGAGGCGGCGGGCGAGGCGGTCCGCCGGGCGAGAGCGGGTGAAGGGCCAACGCTGCTCGAGCTCAAAACCTACCGCTATCACGGCCACTATCACGCAGACGAGCCGCTGAAGTACCGGCTCAAGGAAGAAGAGGACCTCTGGAAGAAGCGCGACCCGATCCCGGGCTTCGAGCAACGCGTGGTGCAGCAGAAGCTGATGACAGCGTCCGCTCTCGAGCAGATCCGGGCGAAGATCGATGCGGAAATCGAAGCCGCAGTCAAATTCGCCCTGGAGAGCCCGCTCCCACCGATCGAAGAGCTTTACACCGACGTCTACGTGAACTACTCGAACCCGGTCCAGGGGCTGCGCTAGGGCAGCATCTGGATCAGCCGGCGCCACGGCCGGGCGCTGATCAGGAGCTAATTCCCCATGGTGATTGAAGTCAAACAGGCGAATCCAATGGGCCCCGGCATCGACGCGCCGGGCCGCGAGATGCGGTACCGGGAGGCATTCAACAAGACCCTCCGGGATGAGCTCCGGCGCGACCCGAACGTATTCATCATGGGCGAGGATGTGGCCGGAGGCGCGGGGCGCGCGCATCTGGGGCTCGTCGACTCATGGGGCGGACCGTTCGCGGCCACCAAAGGGCTCATCCAGGAGTTCGGCGCGAGGCGCATCAAGGACACTCCGATATCGGAGGCCGCGATGGTTGGCGCGGCGGTCGGGGCGGCGCTGACCGGCACGCGGCCGGTCATCGACCTGATGTATTTCGACTTCGCGACGGTCGCCTTCGACCAGTTGCTGTCGAACGCAGCCAAGAGCCGCTACATGTTCGGCGGGCAGACCAAGATCCCGATCACGCTGTTCGCCCGCTCGGGCGCGGGCAGCGGGCACGCAGCGCAGCATTCCGAGAGCTTCTATTCGATCATTGCCCACATACCGGGCCTCAAGGTGGTTGCGCCATCGGACGCCTATACCGTGCGAGGGCTGCTGGCCGCAGCGATACGCGACGACGATCCCGTGATTGTGTGCAACCACAAGAAGCTGATGAACCTTTCGGGGTTCGTGCCCGACGATTCATACACGATCGAGCTCGGCAGGGGAAGGCGGGTGCGGGAGGGCAGCGACGTCACCCTCGTGGGCATGTCGTGGACCACGGAAGTCTGCAAACAGGCCGCGGACAAGCTCGCCGCGGAAGGCGTGAGCGCCGATGTCATCGACATACTCAGCATGTCGCCGCTGGACGAGGACATCATCCTCGAGTCGGTGAAGAAGACGAACAAGGTGGTGATCGTCGACGAGGACACGCCGCGCTGCAGCATGGCTTCGGAGATCGCCGCAGTCATCGCCGACAAGGCGTTCGACTTCCTGGACGCGCCGGTGAAGCGTGTGACCGGGCCACACACCCCGGTGCCATACAGCCGGCCCCTCGAGACGGCATTCATCCCCGACGCTGCAGCAGTCGTTGGCACGACGAAGAGGCTACTGGGACTGGAATGACGGGCGCCCGCGCCTCACTCGCATAGCCGTCGCAGCATTGCGAACGGGTATATGCCGGTCGTGTGGCCGTCGCTCCACAGGAATTGCAGGGCGTAACGGCCGACTTGCATGTAGTCGACCGCGATGATGTCGGCAGGAATGGCCGCAACGTTCAGGAGCTTGCGGCCGGTCATCTCCTCGACGCACGCCGCGCACGCACAGTTGAGCCGAAGCGCCCGGTATGGGTGCTCGCAGACTCGGCCGTCCGACCATTCGATCGTGACCGCGTCCGCGCCCAGGTTCACGCTTCGAGGGACCTCGCCGGCCACACCTGCCTCCCGTTCCGTTGCGCCCGCGACCGGATGCTAGCACGGCGCTTCCGGGACTCGACACGCTCCGGTGCCGCGGCTACTCTTTTCCGGGTCCGGATGAGAAACGGGAGGCGTCCTATGGCGAACGACAACATTCGAGTCGGAATAATCGGCGCCGGCGCCAACACGAGACTCCGGCATATCCCCGGCCTTAAGGCCCAGAAGGGGGTTGAGGTCGTCGCGGTGGCCAACCGCACGCGCGCATCCGGCGAGCGCGTGGCCGGCGAGTTCGATATCCCGAACGTCTACGACGACTGGCGGCAGATCCTCGACGACGAGTCGATCGACGCCGTCTGCATCGGCACCTGGCCGTACATGCACTGCACGCTCACGCTCGCGGCGCTGGACGCCGGAAAACACGTGCTGGTCGAGGCGCGCATGGCCGCCAACGCGCAGGAAGCGCGCGACATGCTGGACGCGGCCAAGAACAACCCTGACCTCGTCACGCAGGTCGTCCCCGCGCCCCATACGCTCGAGCTCGACCGTCACATCATCGATCTCATCGCCGATGGCTATCTTGGCGACCCGATCGCGGTGAACATGCGCGTCGCGACCGGCAAGTTCGCAGATTTCGACGCGCCCAAGCACTGGCGCCACGACCCGTACCTGAGCGGCAACAACATCATGCA
>JACPRT010000056.1 GCA_016189845.1 Chloroflexota bacterium
CTTCTGCTCGACGAGCCCACCGCCAACCTGGACGTGCGGTATCAGCTGAAAGTGCTGGGTACGGTGCGCGCCCTCGTCGACGCGGGCCTGGCTGCCATTGGCGCGGTCCACGATCTGACGCTGGCAGCCCGGTTTTGCGACCGCCTGGTGCTAATGGCAAATGGCCGTGTACTGGCCGAAGGCACGCCGGACGCAGTGCTTACGCCTGACAACATCGCGTCCGTGTTCGGCGTCCGGGCAGCGGTGTACCGGGACGCCATCACCCAGACCCTGGCAGTAACTCTACTCGCGCCGACAGGGCGCCCTATCGTCCGAAGGCTTCGGCCCATCGTTCATATCGTGTGCGGCGGCGGTACGGGCGGGCGTCTCATGCAAGAACTTCACTTGAACGGCTTCAGGGTTACGGCGTGCCCGCTCGGCGCCGGTGATACCGACCGAGTCGCGGCAGATGCGCTGGGCATAGAGTTCACACCCGTCCCGCCGATCAGCCCCATAGATGCTGATGCGCAGTCCCGCCACCTCGAGATGGTGAGTGCGGCCGATATCGTGGTCCTCTGCCCGACCCCCTTCGGCACAAACAACCTGCCGAACCTGGAGGCGGCTCGTTATGCGCGCCGCCTGGTTAGCATCGAAGCGGGGAGCTTTGACGAGCGTGATTTCACCGGAGGCGAGGCCCGCCTTCTCTACAACGGAATGCGCCCTGTGGCCCGCGTCGCGACAGTCGATCAGGCGATCGCGTTCTGCCTCAAAGAGACAGCCTCGTTCGACATTTCAGCCACCGCACATGACGGGTCCAGCCAGTCCAGGTCAGGCACCGCGCAGATCGCAGGCAGAGGGTGACGATGGTGCGCATCTGCTCGCTATTCCCAAGCGCTACCGAGATCGCGTTCGCCCTCGGCCTGGGAGACGTACTCGTCGGCGTGTCGCACGCTTGCGACTACCCGCCGGAGGCGCGGCGGTTACCTGTGCTCACTGAGAGCCTCCGGGGACGCCTGCCGCGGACGGGGGAGGTCGCAGTCCACGAGACCTCCAGCCCGGCTTCTGGCCATGCGGCGTCATATGCGATACGTGAGGACCTTCTCCGGAGCCTGCGCCCGGATCTCGTGCTGACGCAGGACATCTGCGACGTGTGCGCGATTGGCAGCAGCAGCGTGTTCGAGGCCTGCTCGCGGGTGCTTGGCTATACCCCCCAGTTCGTGACCATCCGGTCCAGGGGTCTGGAGGACATCCTCCAGAGCGTCCTTGAGATCGGCGCCGTGGCAGGGGTCGGACAGCGTGCCGAAAGCCTGGTGGTGGAGCTCCGGGGGCGTATCGAGGCCGTGCGCTCGAAGGCTGTCTCCAGCGCGGCCCGCCCGCGAGTGCTCTGCCTCGAATGGGCGAGGCCAGCTATCGCCGCCGGCCTCTGGATCCCCGAGATGGTCAACGTTGCCGGCGGCGCCCACGGCATGTCCGCGGCCGGCGAGAGAGCGCGGCGGGTGAGCGTGGACGAGATCTCTGATTACCGCCCCGAGGCATTGCTGTTCATGCCCTGCGGTTGGGATCTCGATCAGGCGCGACAAGAATTCGCCTGGCTGCGCGGGAGGCCTGAGTGGGAACGCCTCCTCCCGGTGCTCTCGGCTGGAGGAGCGTACATCTTCGACGGCCGCGTTCCGAGCCGCCACGGCCCGCGGACGGCGGACGTTCTGGAGGCGTTTGCGGAGATCCTCCATGCCGGCATCTTCCCTGCCCGGTGGCGAGGGATTCTTTACGAGGCGGCCACATGAATGAGACCCGAGAACGCCAGCCGGTGAAAGGACCTCGCGTCAGAAAGGGTCTCGTGATCGTCAACACCGGTGACGGGAAGGGAAAGACCACGGCAGCCCTCGGCGTCCTGTTCCGCGCCTGGGGGCGCGGGATGCGCGTGCGGATGTTCCAGTTTTTGAAGCACACCGGCGCCCATTTCGGGGAGCACCGGGCCGCGAAGAAGCTGGGAATCCCGATCGAGGCCATGGGTGACGGCTTTACGTGGCGATCGAAGGACATTGAGCGGACCAGGTCCCTCGCGGTAATGCACTGGCAGGCCGCCAGACAGGCGATCGCGAGCGGCGAGATCGATGTCGTCATCCTCGACGAGTTCACTTACCCCCTTCATTACGGGTGGGTCCCTGTGTCCGAAGTCCTCGAAGTGCTGGCCGAGCGCCCGCCGATGCTGCACGTCATCATCACTGGCCGCCACGCGCCGCCCGAGCTTGTCGAATTCGCGGACCTCGTGACGGAAATGCGAGTCGTAAAGCACCCGTACCGCGACCGAGGGATCAAAGCGCAGCCGGGAATCGAGTTCTAAGGGGACACGAACGTTTCCGGAGAGAGAAAGCGAACTTTGCATGCTTGATACGGCGTTGGCAGGCCTGCTGGCGCGCATCCACCCGCTGGACTCGGACGCGATGGAACGGGCACGCGCCCGCCAGGGGCGACTCACGAAGCCCCCCGGCAGCCTTGGCCGTCTTGAATTGATCTCGGTCCAGCTCGCCGGGATCTTCGGCCTGGAGCGCCCGGAGATTCGCAGCAAGACAGTAATAGTGGCGGCAGGCGACCACGGTGTCGTGGCTCAGGGAGTGACCGGGTATCCGCAGGAAGTTACAAGACAGATGGTCCTGAACTTCCTCCGCGGCGGCGCGGCAGTGAGCGTGATGGCAAGGCACGCAGGAGTGAAGCTGGTCATCGTCGATGCTGGCGTCGCAGGCGAGGTACCTCGCGTCGAGGCACTGCGGGCGCTGCGCATCGGTAAGGGTACAGACGATATCTCACGCGGTCCGGCAATGTCGCGTGAACAGGCGGAACGCTCGCTGCTGGAAGGAGCGCGTCTGGCGATCGAAGCGGCCGACGACGGGGCCGACGTGATCGGAACCGGGGACATGGGCATCGGCAACACGACGCC
>JACPRT010000057.1 GCA_016189845.1 Chloroflexota bacterium
CACGAGGGCGGCCCCCCATTCGTCGGCGCTCCCGGAACCGAAGCGGACCTCCCACACCGGCTTGCGAACGGCGGGGGGCGCTTGGCCCAGATCGAACGGGAGATTGACCATGCCTCTACCTGGCCCCCCCTCGGGTCCTGACCTGCACTGTGAGCGTCTTCGGGTGGGTCAGCACGCGCCCCTCGATGTCCACCCGCAGCGCCCAGACGTACGAACCGGGGCGGAGCGCATAGATAAAGTCCCGTCCGATCAGCCGGTATGGCATCTAAGGCACCCAGTGCCCCATCACGAGGTTTACGTAGTTGTTGACCGCGGTGGCGGGGTTGGCTACGAAACCGGCCAGGCCGGCGGGGCCCGAGTTATGGATCCGGGCGGTGATCTCCGCGCGCTGCCGGTCCGTAAGCCCGACGCCCTGATTCGCTTCTTCGTTCGTCACCCGGTTGTTGTTATCACGGATGAGGAAGCGGCCGAGCTTGAAGCCACTGTCGTCGGTAACGGAATCCCGGAGAATCTGGGCGAGGCGTGAATGGAACAGGGCACGCGTTACGAACCCGGCCCGGTGCTCCCCGTGGCGACGCTGGTCGGTCAGGTAGGAGTTGACGTCCGTATTGCGGAAGCCCAGGGCGTTCACATTGGCGACGACGTCCGGGTTCATGGCCGGATTGAGCAGGTTGGCGAGGTCGGCCGGGCTGAAGCCGGCCAGCTGGCGCCTGAACTGCGCGGTGCGGAACATCTTTTCGATGTCTCCCGCCCCCAGGCAGGTATTCGCGTGAAATGTCGCCAGGTTCGCGGCAATGTAGGCGGCGATATCGGCCTGAAGCCGGGCCTCGGTGACGGCTGCCGGTACCTGGGCTGTAAAGATGTTGTTGTATACGTCAGAGGTCTGCGTGGCGATGTCCGCCAGACCGGCCACGTCGGCAGCCGTGAGGTCGTAGAAATCGCGGAACCCCGGATTCGCCCTGATCGTATCCACGGCCGTCCCGCCGATCATCTGCGCCTTGCCGTAAGACGCGGGTGTCTGAGACCCGTTACGCAGTATGGCCGGGACTTCACCGGTCGACCCGCCCGCCTCGTGGGCCTCGATGGCGGAAATGATCTGCTGGACCGGGCGTGCGAATGCGGGCATGGCAGGCCCCGAGTTCCGGTAGTCGGTATGGGGGTTGGGGACCGTCGGAGTGGAAAAGGTCGGGTCTTCCAGCGCCCTCTCGGTGTGGCCGTTGGCATCCACACGATCGTCGGTCCCCCCTGAAGCCGTCCTCTGGAAGCGATGGATGGCCTGCACAGTGCGTGGGATCGCCGCCGCGGCGACGTTGGCCGCGCCGCCCGCGGGCGCTCGCTCGGTCAGATAGTCCCCGGTGTCCAGGTAGCCCAGATAGTGAAGCCGGTCCTGGACCGCGCGCACGTCCGACTGGCGGTTGTTGGCCCCCGCCGGTCCGACGCTGGCCGCCACAGCGACATCGGCAGGCACTGGCAGGACCGGATTGTTGAGCATGCGAATGGCGACGTCGAGAGGCTGGATGACGCCCGGAGCGGGCGCCGGCAGGCCGACGACGCGTTCCTGCCAGCGGCGGATGGCGTCGATCGTCCGCGGAATGGCGGCGTCGGCGACGGGACCCGCACCAGCCGGGGACGCGGCCTCCGCGCGGTACCGGTCCTGGGAGAGAAACCGGAGGTCGCGCAGCCTGTCCTGGACCGCCCGCACCTCTCTCGGCCGGTTGTCGCCGCCCTGGCCGACTGAGCCCAGCAAGTCGAGGCGCCTGCTGGCCAACGCGTGCGTCGTAACGATCCGCGCACCGATGAGTCCGGCGGCGGGCGCGGGGACGCCCAGGACGTTCTGACGGAATGTCACGATGGCCGCGATGGTGTTGGCGATGGTGGCGTCCGCGACCGGGACCGCGGCGGTCGGCAGGACCGCCTCCGCCGTGTGATGAGCCTGCGACAGCATGCCCCGGGCCCGCAGGCTGTCCTGGACGGCCCGCACATCGCCCGGGTGGTTATCGCCGCCCCGGCCCACCGAACCGGCGGCGTTCGTCCGAGTGGTCAGCGCGAACAGGTTGTTGTTGAGCCGCCCTAGCGTTGGGTGGACAGATTCGACCCGGGCCACGGCGGGCGCCGCTACTCCCATGAGGTCCTGCCGCAGCCTGGCGATCGCGGCGATGGTACGCGGGATCGCGGCCTCGTCGACCGGCGCGGCCCGCAAGGGGTCAACTCCTTCGGCTGCGTGTTCGGCCTGCGTCAGCAGCCGCAGGTCCGCAAGCCTGTCTTGGAGGGCGCGAACGTCCCTGGCCCAGTTCAAGCCGAGGGTCCCGACCGAACCGCTCAGCTTGACCGGCTCCCGACCGAAGGCAAGGGGGTCGCTCAGCAGGCGGTGGGTCTCGTCGCCCGGCTGGACGACACCGTGGGCGGTCCAGTCGCGGCCGGGCACGGCCACAGGAAGGCCGAACGCGCTCTCCCGCAGGCGGGCAAGGGCGCCGAACGTGGCGTTCAGCGCTGCTTCGTTCAGCGGCTCGGCGCGGCCGGTATCCACCTGCTCGCGGAGATAATCCGCCTGGGAGAGGAACCTCAGCGCCTTCAGTCGGTCCTGGATCGCCCGGACGTCGGCACGGCGGTTTTCCTTGCCCGCCCCTACCGCGGCATCGAGGTGGACGGGGGCAGGGCGCTGCTGCGGCAGGATGCGGACGGGCTGCGTTGCGTCCACAGGTGAAAGGACGCCCTCACGGAAGAGGCCGATCGCCGCGACCGTCCGCGGGATGGCCGCGACATCCACACCAGCTAGGCCCGCGGGGTTGACGCGCTCGGCGTCGTGGTCGGCATTCGCGAGGAAGCGGAGGGCCCGGAGGCGGTCCTGGACGGCACGCACGTCACGCGGCGCGTTGGGCACCAGGGCGGCGTCGCCGCCTTGCTGACCGACGCCTGCGCCCAGGTCTACACGCGGTGGCCGGTTGAGGAGCTCAAGAGCGGGATCTTCCAGGTCGACCCGTCCCGGGGCTGGAGCGGGCACTGCCAACACCGTTTCGCGGAAGTACGCCACCGCGGCGATGGTTTGCGCGATCGCAGCTTCTGCCACTGGAGCCGGGGCGAGCGCCGCCGGGTCTGGCCAGGGCACCAGTTCGGCCCGATAGTCCGGTTCGGGGAGCAGGCCAATCTCGCGCAGCCGGTCCTGGACGGCGCGCACGTCGGCTGGCCGGTTTTCACCTGCGGCCCCAACCGGTCCGATGAGGCGCATGGGGACCCGCCCGAACGTGTATGGGTCGTTCAGGAGACGGAGATTGATCCGGTCCTGCGCGAATGCCCTGAGCGCGCCCGACGCCACGGTTGTCTCGAAGACACGGATCGCACGAATCGTCTGTGCCAGGTTCGCCGCCGGGATGTTTGCCGGTACCGCCGCCGGGTCCACGCGCTCCGCCAGGTAATTTGCCTCGGGCAGGAAGCCCAGTTGATACAGCCGCTCCTGGACCGCGCGTGCCTGGGGTGCGAGGTTGACCGCCGGAGCCGGCGCGGGCGCGCCCGGCAGTTCGCCGACTGGCTGCGTGAGGACGATCCTGCTCAGGGCGAACGGAGGGTCCGCATTGAGGACATCGAGCGTGGGGTCGCCCGGGTGCACCTGCGGAAGGCGGCGGCCCAGGGCGGCTTGAAGTTGAGCGTAGAGGGCGGCAATTAGCCTGGGGATCGTAGCAGCGTTGACCGGGCCCGCCGCAGCCACGTTAACCGGCTCCGCCGCCACATCGGCGTCCGTCAGACGCCCCAGGTGGTGCAGGCGGTCCTGAACGCGGCGAACGTCCAGCGCGGCGTTGGCGCCGCCGTCCCCAACGGTGCCCCCGAGCGTCAAAGGCAGTCGCATCCGGATGTCGCCCAGTTCCATGATGGCCGCGGGATTGGCACGCGCCGGCGAGCGGGGCATCTCCAGCTCGACCGCGCCCGACCTGAACACCAGGACCAGTTCGTCCACCAGGGCCACGCGCACTTCGAAGCGTCCGTCGGCGGCGGTGGCCGTCCTGCCGAGCTCCTGTCCGCTGCGCGCTCGTGCAATCACCTCGACGCCGTTCACCGGCTGCTCGATCGAGTCGAGGACACGTCCTCGGTAGATGAGCGCATCCGCCAGCCGGGCGCGGTGGACGGCCATGACGGCGGGGGCCTGCTCCCCTCGGGGCGTGAAGAGGACGCACAGGACGTAGTCGTCGGGCCCCGGCGGGTCCGTGGGGTGGGCCGACACGGCCACGGCGCGCTGTTCCCGGTCGCCTAGCTGGAGCGCGGCCGGATTAACGCTGTCCCAGCGGAAGTCCCCTTCCACCTCGGGATCCACCTGGGCGCTGAATTGGATCGTCTGACCCGGCGGCAGGGCCTCCTGGGCCGGGTCGACGCCGTTGCCGGCTCGGACCTCGACCTTCGCCGGGAGGGGACCCACTATCAGCGGGATGCTCTTGCGGACCTTATCCTCTATGGAAACGTCAAGCTCGACGTCGGGTGATCCGTTCGCTCCGCCATTGCCCTGCCGCAGGGCGTACATGTTGAGGAGGACCCGCCGGTCGCCGGTAAATCCCCTGGCCCGTGCGGTGCCCTCGGGGTCAAAGGCGATGTCCCCGGTGTGGGGCGATAGCTGCCGGAGCGAGACCACGACCGGTCTGGCGTCGTCCGGAACGTCTGGAAGGTCCTGGTCCTCGCGCTTCTTTCGCCAGGCGACGTCGAGGAGCATGGGGGAGGCATCCCCGGGTGGCACACGGTCGGAGCACATGACCGTCACATCGACGACCCACTGGTCCTTGGTGATGCTGCAGCGCTTGACGTCGCGCCCGATCAGGAGATACGGCACTGGTCTAGGTACTCCTCACGGGGCGTGGATGTTCACGACCACGAATGACGGGACGGCCGCGCCGTGGTTGTTGCCCGTGCCGGCCCAGGTCTTGTTCGAGGCTCGCAACTGGTAGAGGTAAAGCCTGCGGACCGTGGTCTCGAGGTCGTCACCCTTCTCGGGGGGCGAAAAGGTCTGGTCCGAGTCGAAGTCGGGCCGGTACTCGACGGTCAGCGTGTCGGGGGTCGGCCCCGAAGAGCCGGGCGGCGCGGTGTAACTCAGGTTGACGATACCGCTGGCGTTGGTGGCCCGGTTGAGCGGCGTGGCGGTGTCGACGAAGCCGTGCAGGACAGCCGGGCCAGCGCCGGGCGGCGTGAATGCGCAACGGCCGGGGTTTGCCGTCCTGACCGCGATGTTGTAACCCGGCAGGGGCGTTCCCGTCGCGTCGGTCACCTGGACGACGAAATTCCGGGTGGTGCCCTCGGCCATGGTCATGATTCCGCCGAAGGCGGTCCCGGGCGCGGAGGTGGATGTGCCTTCCGTCACGGTAATGACGGGCATCAGGGTGTTGTTCAATTCCATGACGGACTGCACCGTCTGGGCGAAGCCCGCGTGCGCGGCCCGCGCCTGCCCCAGTACCTGTTTGAGATATTGCTCGGCGCCGCGCTGGAACTGCTCGGCGGTGGGATCCTCGGGGAAGAGCCGCAGTGCCTTCCAGAACATGTCCGCGAACCTGCGGGCCTGGTCATCGGTGAGCACACCGTTGAAGGCGTGCCAGAATGCGGGCGAGTCGGCGAAGAGAATGGCCGGCTCGCAGAGCGCGTGGTGAATCTGCCACAGGACGTTGGCGATGTGGCTTTCGTTCGCCATGCCCTGCCCCGGAGCGTTCCAGGTCGGCGCAGCAGCGGCATCCGGACCTCCGAAGAGGTAGAAGCTGCCTGTTGGGACCGGGGGATCGACCGCCGTGTTGTAGGTCCGCAGGCTGCGCAGCGGCGCTCCGCCAGCCAGAGAAAAGCCGCGGGTTCGGTCGGTGCTTCCGAATTCCAGGCCCCAGAACAGGCCGAAGAAGTTGGCGAAGCCCTCGTTGATTGCGAGGTTCTGATGGCCGATCTGGTCCAGCAAGTGCGTGCCGCCTTCGCGCGAGAACGGGATGCGCGGCCGGTTTACTTTCTCGAAGAGCCAGTGGGTCATCTCGTGGACCGCCACCACGTCATCCCAGGCGTCGATCCCCCTCCCGGCCGTATCGCCGCCCAGGTAGAACTCGTCGTCATCCCATGGGCGGCAGCTCCCCCTTTTCCGCTGCAGGTTCGCCGTCAGCTCGCGTGCGGTATCCAGGCCAGGCGCTCCCCAGCGGTGCTCCGGGTCCTCGGTGCGGGTCAGGTAGGCAAGCCACAACTGCGCTTTGCGCATCACGTTCATGACGTTTATCGCCGCGTTGGTACTGCGGGTCTCCTCGAAGACGTGCCTGAATTCGTAGTGGTCCCGGGCGAAGTCCTTCTCGGGTTCGGTGATGAAGTCTCGCGACTCGTCCCCGCCAACCACGAGTTCCAGTCCCAGGCTCTCCCGCCAGTCGGCCGTGGCCTGCGCGCTGAAAGTAACAGCCGGGAGTTCGTCGCCCAGGTCGGTGAGGTTGACGCCGAGGTCCAGATGCGTGCGGACGAGTCGGACCCGGTCATGACCCGTGTCGGCGACCGCCATCAGGCCGGTCCCGTCCGCAACTGCGCGGCCGGGCGCGTCGAAGCGGACGAGGCGGGCGTGTTCGGGCTCGTAATAGATGCCCGCCGGTGTGGCGCGGGCGAGGTTGTCCAGGTTCCAGAATCCCAGGAGCGAGCCGTTGGGCTCCAGGCTGTATATGGCGTTCGCTGACCGGTCGGTCACGAGGAGTTTGTCCTGCGGGTCGATCGAGACACCGCCAGGTGTCACGAAGGCGCCGGCCACCCCGTCGGGCACCGGGACCTGGAACTCCCGCACAAATGCCCCCGCCGAATCGAACTGAACCACACGCCGGTTGGCCGTGTCGCCTGCAAAGACGTTTCCGCGGGAGTCGACGGCTACGTCCTCGGGGGCGAAGGGGTTGGCCCCGGCCCGGGTCAGGGTCCGGACGAAGCCGCCATCCGGCCGGAGCACCTGCACCCGGTTATTGCCCAGGTCGGTGACGTAGAGGAGGGACTCTCCGGATTGCGTGATTGCGATGCCTCGGGGGTTGCTGAGGGCGTTGGGGGCGGCCGGGGCGAGATCGCCCTGATGCGCCAGCGAAGCGTCGTAGTGGCGCACGCGGTTGTTGCCTGTGTCGACAACGAACAGGTGTCCGCCGGCATCGACCGCAACGCCCGTGGGACCGCTCAGGCCGCCGGACAGCGGACTGCCTGCGGGGACCAGTCCGCCGGAGGGGTCGCGCTGGAAGCCGAGGACACGATCGTTTCCGGTGTCGGCAACCCAGAGCCTGCCGTCCGAGGCAAAGGCGACATATGCCGGACCGCGCATGTGTGCCGCGTCGGTGAGCGGCGTCCACGGTGTTCCCACCACCGTTGGGACAGTCCCGTCAGGTTGCGGAGACCCGTTAGGCGCGTACGCGGTCGCGCGTATGACCCGCTGGTTCGCGGGGTCGGCCGCGTAGACTTCCCCCCTCTCGTCCACGGCGACCGCCGACGGCGAGAACGGGTTGGCCAGCGGCGGGGCGTACGGCGCGTTCCAGTGCATGAGGTGGTTCCCGGTCTGTGTGTCCAGGCGTTGCACACGCCGGTTACCGGACTCCGTCACGTAGACGAAGCCGTGCTTCCGGTCCACGGCGACGGCTTCCGGGGTGCTGAACTCGCCGTTTCCCGCCCCGCTGGCGGCGCCCGCCTTGCCCCAGTCAACCTGGTGCGCGTAGGCGGTCGTCGCGGGCACGGCGTCCGGTCCCCAGCGGGAGACCCTGTGGTTGGCCCGGTCGCAGATGAACAGCCTCCGCTGCCGGTCCGCGGCCACGCCCACGGGTTCCTGGAACTGGGCCGGCCCGCTGCCCGCCACGCCGAACTGAGTCAGCGGAGTGAGAAAGACGCCCGGGAACGGGCCGGAGAAGACGGCTATCTGAAAGACCTGTATGCGGTGGTTGCCGGTATCCGCCACCGCGAGGAGTTCGGGATGGCCTGCCGCGCGGACGGGCACGACGGCAAGTCCACGCGGGTTGTTGAACAGCCCGGGAGTGGCGCCCGGTGCGGCTGTCCCGATCGAGCCGGTCTGCCGG
This sequence comes from Chloroflexota bacterium, assembly GCA_016189845.1. Lineage (GTDB taxonomy): Bacteria > Chloroflexota > Dehalococcoidia > Lucifugimonadales > Lucifugimonadaceae > VGZT01. Next base: position 8,016 of record JACPRT010000057.1, read on the forward strand.
TACCTGCCCCTTCGGAACCCCGCACCGAAAAGGGGGCCGTCCTCGGACTCCAGACGGTGAATGAGAATGCGGTTTCCGTCGGAGACGAACAGGTTCCGGTACTCGTCCACCGCCAGGCCGGCGGGGGCAGTAAACGTCGCACCCGTGGCCGGATCCGGGATCGTTTCGCAGAGGGTCCTGTCGGGATAGAAGCGGCGCACTACGGCGCCGTCGATCATGAATACGAAGCCATGGTGGTCTACGGCCAGCGGGCCGACCGCCTGGAAGCTGCCGCCGCCGAGGACGCCGACCGGTGCGCCGGGGGGGTCGATCCAGGCGCGTAGCGGTACGGGCTGTGGCAGGTCCCGGGCGTACGGGACCGTGGGACTCCGGTCGAAGTACGGGTACGGCTTTTCGTCCTGGCCAACCGCGATCGTGCGCCCTGCCTTGCGGTCAAACCCGAAACCCTGCATGACGTTGTCGGGGTCGATGAAGTCAAAGATCCACCAGTCGAAGATGAACCAGTCGTGGTCGATCAGGCGGACCTGCAGGGTGTCCTCGGGCAGTGCCATTGGGTTCCGCTTGCCGGCGGCGAGCGGGGTGGCCGCGTAGAAGTCCGTGTAGGCGAGCCTCAGGCTGGAGTCGACGCCGATGAAGATTTCCAGCGGGCGGTTCGGGTTCGTGGACTCGGTGATGCGCGGGAGCCGCCGTTCCTCGTCGTGTTGCGTCTCCCAGGACTCCGGAACGGTGAGCTGCAGCGCCGCCGCCGCGCCGGCAGGTACTGCGCGGTGGGCCGATGGCACCGTGACCAGGAAATACGGGTTGAGCGAGTTAACCTCGCTTTGCTCGTACTCGATCGTGACGCGAGCGTTGCCATCGTTGTCCGTCACAGGCGTGCCCTGGGATAGCGTCTCGTCGAAGCCCGAGACCGCGTTCATGCAGGTGAGTTCCGCCCGGGGCACCGGCACCATTGCCCCGCGTGCGGGGTCGAAGGTCTGCAGCCGGACGAAGATCTCGGTGGTCGTCAGGGCCATCAGACGGTCACCCCCGCGCTGACCGGCGAGCCGCCGGCGAGGGCATTCCTCGCCGTGCCCAGCATCTGGTCGAAGGCGGTCTCGGTACGCCGAAGGCCGTCCAGGAAGGACGCCTCCAGTTCGTCGAGCTTGTCGACGACCGGGGACAGCACCACGCGGAAGTCCACTTCGGCCAGTGCGTCCTCGACGGCCTGCCATGCGTCGAGCAGCGGCTGCCGCAGGCGCTCCCGGAGCGAGATGGAGTCGAGGATCCCCTGCACACGCTCCAGAATGGCCGTCAGGCCCGCCAGCACCTCGGACGGGCGCATCCCCTCCACCACGGAGACCACCTCGGCGTGGATCGCGTCCAGTTCCTGGAACAGTCTGGCCGGGTCGAGGGCGTTCACCACCGCCCGCACGTCCTCGACGGCCGCATCGATGTCCGCCGCGAGGAAGTCCACGCGCAGGACCGTCACGATCTCCTTCACTCCTTCGACAGCCGCCTTGATGCGCTCGAGCGCCTCGTCGATGTCCAGGGCGTCGACCTTCGCCAGTACCGCGTCATAGGTAGCGTCCAGCTCGGCGCCGATGTCCTGGGGGCGTATGGGGATGAGCTTTTGTTTGATGGCCCCGAAGCGCTCGTCCAGCTCCTGGAGGAAGCGGGTCGGGTCCGCCAGACGCATGACCCGCTTGAAGGTCTCCACGTCCAGGAGCTGCCGGGCGTAAGGGGGCAGCATGTCCAGCAGGCGCTCGCGGACCTGCTCGTAGGGCCCGGTCAGGGTGGATAGCTGGATGTTCGACTTCAGCCCTTCCAGCGCGGCAATCAACTCTTTGTAGGTCTCGACCATATCGCCGAGCTGATCTTCGGGGTCGATGAGGACCGCGACTCCCAGCTTCCGTTCGTCCCCGCCGGCCTCTGTCGCCACGCGGAGGTCGTAATACGCCCCCTTGAGCTGGGTGTAGCGGCTCGGGACATCGGCTGCCTTCAGCGGGGCCAGGACGGCATCGATCTGGTCGTGCACGAGCCGGATCAGCGCCTCCGGGTTCAGCTGGTCGAGCAGCCGCAGGGGGGCCTGGAAGGCCTCGTTGAGGGCGGCTACGACTGCCTGCTGCACGTTCTCCAGGGCGCTGAGCAGCGGCGCTGCCAGCTCTACCACGGGCTGGAACACGATCGACGGCTTGAACCGGTCGAGTTCGGCTTCCAGCCGCGCGAATTCCTCCGCCAGAGGTTCCAGCACCTCCGACGGCCGAATCTGGGCGAGGCGGTCCTTCAGGCGCTGCAGTTCGGCCAGCAGGTCGTCGGCCCACCCCGTGACATCGAGGGCCTTAACACGGTCCTTGATCGCGTCCAGCCCCCTGGTGAGGGGAGCAATGATCTCGGCGCCGCTGACATCGCCGATGCTGGCAGTCGCCTCCCGGAAGGCCTCGGACACGGGCTGGAGCAGGGTCGAGGGCTTCAGGCCGTCCAGCGGCCGCACGAGGTATCTGTCGTAGGCTGCGTCGAGCGGCTCCAGGAGCCCTGCGACATTGAGGGCACCCACGGCGTCGTTGATCGCGTCGAAGGCCGCGAGCAGCGCGTTCAGCAGCTGCTCGGGTGACAGCTCCTTCAGCAGGGCAAGGGCTTCCTCGTAGCGCCGCTGGAGTTCGTCGATGGCCCGGCGCGGCACGTCCTTGACCGCCTGGAACTGTTCCTTGAGAGGCGTGCTGATCGTAGCGGTGAAGTCGATGGCCAGGATGACATCGAGCGCCGCCGCGAGCGCCTGACGGAGGAGATCGTTGAGCGAGTCCGCGTCGATATCGCGTAGCTTTGCGGTATTCTCCTCGATCTCCGCTACCACCGGGTCCACGACGAAGTCGAAGTCGATGGGGATCAGGGCGTCGAGGACCTCCTGTACCTTTTTGCGCAGGTCCTCCATCAGCGTGGGGATGTCGAGGCCTTCCAGGAAGGAGTTGAACTCCTCGACACCCGCGACCGCGTCCGTGACCGCCTGGTCGACCGCAGCCTCTACCGGGTCGAGCATGTCGCGCAGCTGGCCGAGGAATCCGTCAATGGCCGTCCTTACGTCTTCGAGGGCGCCGGCCACGCTCGGGGCTGCAGGGTCGTCGGGGTCGCCGGCGATGGCCAGCCTTGCGGCGGCGAGGGTCCGTCGCAGGTCCTGCTCCACGTGGAACCGGAAGCTCCCGTCGGGCTCGAAGGTCCCGATGCTCCCCGCCAGCTCGCGGTACCTGTCCCGCAGGCCATCGAAGAACGCCTGGACCTGGGCCAGCAGGTCATTGATGCCCTGCTGGAGGTCTCGAACGACCCCCTCCAGGATGGCGACCTGTCCCCCGATGGCGTCGCCTATGGAAGGGATGTCGACCCCGTCGATCTTCTCTCGCAGTCCTTCGAAGAAGCCCAGGACCTCGGTCCTTACGAAAGAGAGGTCTATCGCCTCGATCGCTTCGTCGATCCGGTCAAACAGCTCCTGGAACGGGTCGTCGATCTTCTGCACGTCCTGGACGTTGACGGCGAGCGCCCGGTCGATCGCCTCGCGGAGCATCGCCTCGAGTGCGCCAGGCTGGAACACCGGGGCGTTTACGATGCGCCGGAGAGAGCGCAGGACCGGACGCAGGTCGTTCTTGAACGACTGCATCGCCTCGCCGGCGGCGACGACCTGGTCGCGGAACTGAGGGAATGCCGCGCCCGCCTGTGCCTCTGCCTGTGAGTAGGCCGAAGCGAGGGGCGCCAGCTTCGAGGAGAACGCCCCGATGGTCTCAGGCGGTAACAGGCGGCCGGGTGCCTCCTGGATGGCGTCGACGATCCGGCTGACTTCGCGAAAACCGAACACGTCCAGGACGCCGTCGAGGCGCCGCTGGACCACCTGCAATGCGAACGCGGCCGGGTCCGGCTGGTTCCGGGCCTCTTCGATGAGGGGCATCACCCGCCGGTGGAGTTCCTGCGTCGTCTGGACCCATGCCCGGATGCGCTCGGCCTCCGGCCCCTCGAGACTTGCGAGCACATGGACGATCTGGTCGAGCAGCGAGCTGGCGAGCGCGGTGGGGTCCCGCGGGACGCCCTCCGCCAATCCCTGGACGCTGGCAAGCGCCCCTTGAAGGCGGTCGACAACGTCGGCGGACAACAGGGTATCGACCCGTGCCAGACGATCGCCGAAAGCGCTTAGCACCTCCGTGGGGACCAGCGCGGCCGGGCCAGATTGGAGTGTCGAGAAGACGTCGGTGAGACGGGCGACCGCTGGCGCGGGGTCATATGCGAATACCCTGGCGATCTGACCCTCGAACTGGACCGTGAATCCGCCGACGCGGGCAGCCGGCGTATCCGCCAGAAGGCCGGCCGCTCCCGCCAGCCCGCTGCCGCCCGCGCCACCCTCCGGCGGATCGCCCAGCAGTGCCGTCACGCCGGCCAGCGCCGTCCGAAGCGTCTCGATGCGTTCCTGCAGTGTGCCTACCGGCATACTGTCCCCTCAGTCGCTGCCGCCAAAGATCTCCCGCAGGGGGCCCAGCGCGTCGTCAAGGCCGCCCGAGGCAGCGGTGACACCGTCGAGAGCGGAGGTAAGCGGCCGGGTGGGGTCGCCCAGGTCGGGCACGCTGCCAAGGCCATCGATCAGGTCCAGCGCGCCCGTCACTGTGTCAAGGAGCCCGGCCGCCTGGTCCAGGAATCCGGTATCCAGTCCGCCTAAGGCGGGCGGCGGAGGCGGAGGCGGGCTTTCCCGAAGCACGACGAGGTAATTCATCTCGTCTGGCCGCTCAGCGCTCTCCCGCAGGTCCAGCTCCTCGATGATCACGTACTGGACTTCCGTAGCGGTGAGGATGTCAGCGACGAATGTGACGGGCTCACCAGCCTGGAACTTTTGCCTCAGACTCTCGAGGAACTCGTCTCGAAGATCGTCGGTGTACACGCTGCCGGAGACGACGATCCGGGTCGGCCGGGTGTTCAGATCCTGGAAGAGGCTCCCCACGCGGCCGGGCACTGGCAGCTCAACGAAGTGCCGGCTTTCGATGGCCTGCATCGACTCGATGCGCGGGATCTCCCAATCGCCGAGCATGGGCTTGTTTCTCACGACAGATCGACCCCGTTCCTGCGCGCCTGCTCCACCAGGGCATCGGTGACGAGAGATACGACGACGTCGGTGTCCGTGGTGCCATACGGAGCACTCTCAGACCCATCCGCTGGCATGAGGAACCCGCCTACCGCGCGTTCTCCGGTCCGCGCTTCCGGCGCCTGCCGCTCCCGGTGCGGGCGCCCCTCGCTCGGACCGCCCCCGGCGCCACCCGCCTGGTCAACCGTGTTGAGGAGCACTTCGCCCGCGAATCCTCGCCCTGGTTCCGAGTGCTCCGGCAACGGCCACACCGGCATGACTGGCTTCGACAACAGATCGGTGGCGAGGGCGTCCACCAACGACATTCCATCCCGGATTTCGGCCGGAGCGCCTCCGGAAGCGGTCACGACGCGCTCCCGCGCGGGGCGCGGCGGGGCTGCCAGACCCTCGTTGTGGTCCCTGTGGGGTGACTGCTCTCGAACCGGTGCCGACCCCCCCTCCCCTGATGCGCTTCTTTCCGCGTCGCTGCGGGCAAGCCGGGCCGAGGACGCATCGGACACGGCCCCTCTCGGCCCACCTGATTCCGGTCCCGGTGTTTCGTGCAGAAGGTGGTCCACCAGGCGGTTGAAATAGGAGATGGAAAGGCCAATCTCTTCGCGCCCGCCGGTCTGCCCCGCTTCCTCGTTGGCCCTGACGCGGTCGATCTCCCCGACTCCCTCCACTCCTGTCTCGCCGCGTGCGCGGGGCGCGCGCGCCCGCTCTTCCGACGTCGCGGACAGCGACGATCTCGTACGCAAGGTTTCCGGACGCTGTTCGTCCGAACGGGCACTGGCTCCCGGCCGGAGCGAGAAGACGGGGACTGGCGTGACGTCCACACGCCGGTCCGGTCGCCCTGGCGCTGCCAACGCCACCCTGGCGGTCTCCGTTCTCGCCGAGACCGCTCGTGTCTCCAGGGGTAATCGGGAGCGGCCAGCCGGTTGCGCCGTTCCCGCGAGGCGCGGGCGTAGCCTGCGGGTCGCCTCGGCCTGCTGTGCCGTCCCGGTATCCACAAGAGACAGGTCCGCACGTTCCAGACCACCGAAAACCGAGACGTCCACCAGCGGAAGCTCGATCACCAACCCGAATAGACCTTCAGCGCGCAACACCGGACGGAAGAGGGCCAGCACAGGGTCCTCAAACGCACGTTCAAGGTCCCGGAACGCCCACACCGCGACCCGCCAGACCTCGGGCTGGCCGTCCTTCTGCGCCATCACTGCCTCGACTTCCCCCGCAGCAGCTCGAGATGGAGCAGGACCTGGCCCAGCGTGAGCCCGTTCACTTGCTCCGGGGTCCAGCCGAATTCCCTGGCCAGTACGAAGGCCGCCTTGGCCAACGGCGCGTTCGCCGCCGAGGCGACCTGCTCAGCCGTCGCCGTCATCCCGCTGATTCGCGTGACCTCGTTCAGCAGAAACTGCATGAGGCCGACATGCATTGCCGACACCTGGGCGACCGACATCTCCGGCTCACACAGCGCCTGCTGCACGATGAGGGTGGCGACAAGGCTGTCGCTTTCTTTGGCAGCGCGCGAAATGGTCTGCAGATCGGCCACCGTCAGTGGCCGCAGTCGGACCTTCCGGCCGGGTGCGTGCGCGATCTGGCCGTCCGCGCCGGGGCGCAGCACCTCTTCGGGAACCTCCACTTCGAACGCTAAGGTGCTTCCGGCAAGTAGCTCTTCTGCTGAGAGCATGGCTAGGCCTCGTCCGCCGTCGTCAGGTAGAGGGCCTGGAAACCGATCGACTCAAGCAGGAAGTCGTCCTCGGGCAGGTTGTACGCCCAGCTATCGATCTTGACCTCGTGGAGGGTGATCGTGCTGCGCGCCCCGGGGACGGCAGAGTTCTCTACCAGCAGGGTGATGTTGAAGGTCGGATGAGTCCAGCTGGCGGCTGGCCTTGCGTCCGAGGCCGGACCCAGCAGCAACCGGAGGAGCGCGCCGTTGACGTATGCCCTGCCGATCGTGCCCCTGACATTGACGTTTCCGCTTCGGAGTTCGGTCGCGTAGCGATGCCCGATCTCGTGATAGGGCTTCACGTCCGACGTGACCTCGACGCGGACGTTCTGTACTCGCCCCACGGTAATCAGTTCGTATGCCGACAGCACCTCCTGCGCTGCCTCTCCCTCCGCGCTCTGCGGCGCCGAAAGGGTGAGTGAACCGTCCGCGCCGGTGAAGACTCTGGTGTTGATTGCCATGGCGAGTGCCTCCTATTGGAGTACCAGGGTGACCGCAACGAAATCGATGCTGAATGTAGGCTGAACGACGGCGTTGACGACGGCCCGGCCGGCTATCTCGTCCTGGCGGGTGGCGGTGACCTGGACGGTGTACCCGGTGAGGGCTTCGTCCTGGACCATGGTGGTCAGGAAGCCATCGATGGCGCCCTGCAAAGCCGCGCGCACGCGCTGGTTGTTGAGGCGGCCGATAAACGGGTTGCTGGCCTGGCGGATTCCTGCCTTGGCCAGGTCCACAATCCGGCGCGTCGTGATCTGCTGAAACGCGCCATCGTCCATGGTGATTCCACGGACCACGCGCACGCCACGCCGCTCCTCCAGGACGCATACGCGCCCGCTGACCAACTGTCGAATCTCGCCGTAAGAGAACCGCTGTGACAGCCGTACGATGCCCGGCAGTACTTTGTTGGTGGGGCTGGACTGGGGCGACAAGGTGCTCAGCAGGCCCGCCATGGCCGCGGCCGCGTATGTGCCCCGCAGCGTGACATCCATTTGCTCAGCCGAGTCGAAAACCCGCACCCCGGGGGCGATCAGGATGATCCGGTCGTTTCCGACGACCTGGCCCGCGATGGCCTGGACCGTCACAGCGTCGGACCCAACCAGCGCAATGATGTCTTTCCCGTTGTTCTCTGCAGTCTCGAGCACGGCGCCAAATACGGCCAGCGCGTCCGAGGTGGTCAGCTCCGGCGCCACGAGGATGTTCACGTCATCCTTCGCGAGCTCGTTGAAGGCGGCGATGTAGGCGTCGCGCCCGGCGCCCGGCGCGAGTGCGCGCGCGAAAACCGTGCGCGCTCCGTTCAGATAGGCGAGTTCCAGGCCACGGGAAAGGTTCAGGGTCCCTTCAGCGAATCGATCGTACCGTCCCAGCTGCTCGCGGCCTGCCTCGTACTCCGACAGGATCAATGTGGAGTCATAGATATCAACGGGATCGCCATTCTCGTCCAGGCGGCGAGCAGTACCCACGATACCTATGTTGCCGGTGGGTACGCCACCGGGGGTTATTAGCCCCTCCGCGCGAACGCGCACAAATACGCCCGGGACGACGAATTCGGATACTGTGAATGTCTCTGCCATACAGCGGTACCTCCTGCTCCGTCCGGAACCTCAAGATGTTCGGCGGCACGTTAGGCCCGTGAGCTTTGCCCCCGGCGCTTCTCTATCCCAACGTCCCTGGCTATCGCCTCCTCCCCGAGCGCTCCTGTCAGCGCGGTACGAGCTTGATGTCATAGAAATAGGCCGCGTTGTTGCCACGACACATGAACCCCACCCGACCTGCCCTCAGAATGGAGGCGTCCTGGCCCTGTAGGGCCAGTTCACCGTCCAGGTAGAGGAGGAAGCGATCCCCGTTGGCGACGAGCTGAGTGCGGTACCTGCGGCCGGCTATGAAGCCCCGGGTTACGTCGAGTCCGCCATCGGCCAGGCGCTGGAATGCGCCTTCCACTTTCTTCGCGAAGAGGCGGTAGCCCCGTCCGCCGTCCATGAGGAAGAAGTAGAAGTTGTTGACGTCCTGCCACCGGAATACCAGGCCAATGCCGTCGTCATCGTCCGCCCGGAGGGTGGTCTCCAGGACCAGGTCCTGGACCGGGTGCCGGCTTTCGTCGGTACGGAGAACCAGGTAAGTTCCGGGTTTTTCGGGATCTGGCCTCGACTGACCACCCCGGATGTTGGAAAGCTGTTCGATGCGCTGCTCGACAGGGTTGTACCGCCAGTCCGACGGTCGCGAGCGCGTAGCTGCCGGATCATCAACTACGTCGAACCAGGCCAGGGAGCCCTGGACGAACGTCGTGTCGAGCAGCGGTTCCGGCTGCCGGCGGGTCCCGCTGAGGTCCAGTTCGAGGGCGATCTCGTTGATCGTGCCCTCGGCCTCCCGTGGCAGACGGACGTGCTCGTAGACGATCCTGAAGGTCAACTCACGCGCCACGTGCGAGCGAGGGCCAGAGGCGGACTGGGCCTCCGAGCGTTGTCCGACATTTTCCAGGGAGACTCGCAACACGCCCCTTCGCCTCATCTCGGCGGGGTCGGCGGCGACCAACGCCTGAGTAACAGCTTGAACAGCGATGTTGAGGCTGCTCTCGTCAGCGGCCTTGGCCACGACTATGGCCGCCGCTTCCAGGCGGGTCCCGTAGATCCCGCCCCGTGGATCGGGATGCACACCGATATAGCCCCCGAGACCGGTCGGCGTAACGCGCACCGGGTTCACCAGAAGCGAGGGCCGCAAATCCGGATCAGCTACGACCGGCAGAAGCGACTGCACCACACCTGAAAGAACGTTCAGCGCCTCGCGAGCTCCGGTCACCATTCGCGCTTCCGTCCTTGAGGAGATTCAAAGGCCGCGGGCTGGGCGCCCCCCGTTTGCAGAAACGGAGGGGTCAGGCGCCTGTACCCCGAGTTGAGTTTGCTCTTGGGCGGCCCTCCCCGCGGGCAGGCTCACAAGAGACGTACAAACAAGGGCGCGGTCGCACCCGCGGTGGGCGCCTTTCATATCACGGAACTGTTCTCAAGCAAATGGACGAGAAGCCAGTGAGTTTGGCTGATCAGCCAGTCTCAGTCATGTCCCAGATACCGTAGCATTCGACGATCACCGCCACGAACGTCTTTCGGCCCGGCGGCGTGGCTCCAGCAGCCGACCAGGGAAGTAGCTGCGCTGCCTGACCTTCGGAATCGCCAGCCCGAGTGTCCTGACTCGGGTGTCGAAGGCTCGATCACGGTAGCTGTTCCGGTAGTTCGTGCGGCCGCCCCGCGTCTTGACTCGAAGAGCCAAATGCCACTAAGCGCCCGGCCAGCCGGATCAGCTACGGCGCCGTCGCTTCCATCCCGTGAGCGCTCACGGCTACAATGTGCGGGACACGGCGTTCAAGGCGCTTGCAGCAGCGCGGACTGAAGGACCGGGTCACCATGGGCGAGCTGGGCACGACTGCGCGGGGGATTCGGGTGCTGGTGGTCGACGACCACCCGCTGACGCTATCGGGTCTTGCCGCGCTGGTTCGCAGGCACCCCGACATGCAGCTCTGCGGCGAGGCTGGGACCGCGGAGATCGCTCTTGAGCTGGCGATGAGCGCCCGGCCGGACGTGATCGTCATGGATCTCCGCCTCAGGGGCGGCGTGCAGAACGGGATCGAACTGGCCTCGACGCTGGCCGCTCTGCTCCCTGAGTCTCACGTCCTCGTCTACTCCGGGTATCTGGCGGACAGCGGCATCCGGGAGCTGATGGGATCTGGCGTAGCCGGCTACGTCCCGAAAACGGTGCACCCCGACGAGCTGGCTCTCGCCATCCGCACCGTGGCTGCCGGCGACCATTTCATCCCCCACGAAAGCGCCCCGTTCCTCGCTTCCATCTCCGGTCAAGGCAACAATGCCGCCCGCAAGGCCTCCCTCACAGGCCGGGAGCTGCTCGCCATCCAGCTTCTTGCCGAGGAGGGATGCGGGAACGAGGAGATCGCCCGGCGGCTGTCGCTCTCGCCAAGCTCGGTGCGGCTATGCCTCACCTCCGCTTTCGCAAAGCTCGGAGCGAGGAACAGGACCGAAGCGGTGGTCAGGGCGCACAGGATGGGGGTGATAACGATTGACTGATTTGAAAGTACCGCTTTCATGCGTGGTGGGTGGCCGCCAGCGGCCATGAGCTACCAGGCGGTTACGGGATACCCTACTGCGCTTACGTGATGCGCCGGGGCCTGACCGGCTCGGCGGCAGGCGGTGATCGCCTGCCGAAGCAGCACGCCCACACGAGATATCCCCAACATCATCAACAGCTACTCGTGGATAGCCGGAGGGATGCGCGTCACGAGGTCACGCTGCAGGAAAGCTATCGGCAGCGCCCCGGCCTTGCGGATCACCTTCGCGAGCAAGACGCGGAGAGGCCCCAGTCCCAGGCAGCCACCACGCCCAATGACGTGTGACGTGCGATTGAAGTGAAAAGCACTTTCTGGATCCGGGCGCCTAGGGGGCCGCCAGACCGGCTTGGACGAGGACAACGGATTCTGAATCTCTGTATGCGGCGTTTAGACTGGCCGCGACTCGCCATCTCCGTAGCTGCGGCAGGTCCAACTGCCCGATCCGTCCGGCCCCGTTTTTCACCCTGTAGCCCACCAAGGACATCGGACCTCGCCAGCTGGCCGGTCGATTTGACGCCGACCGGCGGGGTGGTCTTCAGCTTTGAGATAGCTTTGAGCGGGAGTGCGCGGGAGTCGAACCCACCTCCCGGCACGAAAGTGCCAGGACAACGGATTTGAAGTCCGTGAAGCCCACCAGAGCCCATGCACTCCCAAAATGAGAAGTTTAGCTTGAAAGGGACGAGTCCGGATCGGGCGAAAACGCCCCGAACGAATCGGGGCGTTTTTATTACGCCAATCAGAAGACGAATCGAACGCTACGCGATCGCTGCTTCCAGACGCTGTTGAAGCATGCTCTTGGGGACAGCGCCAACAACTTGGCCGACCGGCTTGCCGCCCTTGAAGATCAGCAGTGTCGGGATGC
>JACPRT010000054.1 GCA_016189845.1 Chloroflexota bacterium
AGACCATGCCGAACGCCTTCATGAACGCCCCGCCGGAGAGTGCGCTGATCATCGCAAGCCCACCAACCAGCGTAGCGACCAGTATCACGCCACCGTTTGCGGGATCGAACACCCCCTGGAGCCCGGCGCGGAAGATCACGAATTCGCCCATGAATCCGTTCAGGGGCGGCAGCCCCGAGATGGCCAGTGCGCCCACCGCGAAAAACAGGCCCGTATACGGCATGCGTCGCAGCAGGCCGCCCATCTTTTCGATCTCTCGCGTTCCGGTGGTGTGGATGACCGCCCCGGCGCCGAGGACCAGCAGCGCCTTGAAAAGCGCGTGGTTCAGGGTGTGGAAAAGCGCACCGGCGAATCCGAGCACCGCCAGCAGCGGCGACCCGTAGTGCAATCCGAGTAACCCCGCGCCGATCCCCAACGCGATGATCCCGATGTTTTCGACGCTGTGGTACGCCATCATCCGTTTGAAGTCGTGGCTGGCGATCGCGTTCAGGCCGCCCATCACGCCCGATACGAGACCCATGACGACCAGCGTCCAGCCCCACCATGCCGCGGGCGTATCCAGGTCCGTCGTGAACCGCAGCAACCCGTAGATGCCCATCTTGATCATGACCCCGGACATCAGTGCGGACACGTAGCTGGGCGCGGCCGGGTGCGCCTCGGGCAACCACACGTGCATTGGCATCAGCCCCGCCTTGGTGCCGAAGCCTACGAGCGCCAGTACGAACAGGACGCCTGCCCTGCCCGCCGTCGTTCCGCCTTCGAACAGGTCGAAATCCAGCAGTGGCGCCCCGCCGGCCGCGAGCAGGAAGAACGCGAGCAGGAACGCCGTCCCGATGTGAGATGCGATCAGGTATGCCTTGCCCGCGTTACGGACCTCGACCGCGCCGTCGTTGAGCGTGACCAGGAAGAAGGAGGAAATCGCCATGGCTTCCCAGGCAGCGAGGAAGAGCATGCCGTTTCGAGCCACGACGACCAGCGCCATGGAGCCAACGAGCACGGCGAACATCGGCCAGGCAATCGCGGTATGCCTGACCGAGGCGCCCTTCATGTATCCGACGCCAGAGACCGCGGCGACGGCGGACACGATGAAGACGAGCGCAAGGAAGAACGCCGAGAGGGCGTCGATCGCTACATAGAAACTACCTAGCGGGACGTTCCACGCAGCTCGGAGCGTGACGTCATCGCCGGTTGCGAGGACCTGGACCGCTGCGGCAAGCCCGATCCCGCAGCCTGCGACCGTGGAGCCTGCTCCGATCAGCGCGGCAACGGACGGCCGCCGCGCAAAGACCAGGGCAAGGACCGCGCTCGATCCGATTACCGCCAGGGCTGCCAGGAACAGGAACAAGAAGTCCTGCGTACAAGGCCACGGATCCGTGGCCGTTGCTCAAGAAACGGCGACGCCTGTGCGACGTCGCCGGGTTGGCCTGACGGTCGGATGCCGGATTAGGTCCAATGAGTCGTTGGCTGCGCTTGCAGTCCAACGGGCAAGTATACGCCCGGTTCGAAGCGCAGTTTCAGTGTGACCGACGGTAGTGCGCCGCCAGCAGGTCCTCACCCCAGTCGCCATCGAACTCCCGCAGCACGCTGTGGATGTGGTTGGCGCCATTCTGGGTGTTGTCGTATTCGATCATGAATGCAGGGCCGACTATCGAATAATAGTGCCCGTTTCCCGGCGCCTCGGGTCCAGCCCAGGCGAACGTCACAGTTCCGAGTCCTTCCGATTCGATCTTGCGCCACTGGTTGCGCGCCAGGTCGTCGTGTGCCCGGTTCACGTAGTGACGGATGATGCCAGTCAGGCGCTCCCGCTGGTCGGCATTCATCTTCTCGAATGTGAGCCCCTTCCTGGGCATCGAGGGATCGACCGTACGGTAGTTCTTCGTGAGGATGTCCGACGGTGCGACCGGGTCCACGACGGCGCCCCGCCGCTGCTCAGCGCTCAGAGCCCGAACAAGGTCGCGGGCTGCGTCCTCCTCGAACGGAAGCGTCCTGGTCCCTTTCCTGGGACCGTGCCTGACCTCTGCGGGGTTGGCGCCGAAGAACAGGGGCATTTGCGAAACCAGCTCCCCGTCTACGATGGTCAGGTGGAGTCCAATGTGATGGCCGCCGGCCCGCCAGCCCCACGGCTCCTTGCTGCCCGGGGTGCCGAACACGCTGAACCAGTACTGCTCGTCGTCGCGTGGCCAGCGGCTCGGCTCGTTAGTGGTCGCTTCCCATTCGCCAAGGATCGTCTCGAGGGCGACGATGTCGCGTGCGGTCTTGTACCCGGTTTTGCTGTACGCGGTTTCCATCAGTGCGAATGCGGCGTTGCGCTGCGCAGGTGTCATCGCCCGTAACATCAGTCCGTTGCGGGACACGGGCGTGTAGTTCCACACGTATCGCTCGTCGCCGGCGAACGGGAACACGGCAGCCTGCCGCTGGTTGGGGCTCAGGGACCCGAGAAACTTGTCCGCGGCTTCCGCCATGCGCCGGGCGACGGCCGGGGCGAGTGAGGCACGCGTGGTTGCGGTCGACATGTGGTTGCTCCTCAGTCATTGCGCCGTGCGCGCTATGGTACATTCCCGCCGCCGTGATCAAGCTCAGCCTGCAGTCACTCTGCTACCGCGACACATTCAAGGCCGGGAAGGTCGATCTCCTCGGCATCATCGACCGCGCGGCAGCCCTCCGGCTCGACGGTGTCGACCTTCATTTCGGGCACTTCGCATCCACCGAACCCACCTACCTCGAGGACCTGCGCCTCCGGTGCCTGCAACGCGGCCTGCACATCTGCTACATCGGCGTGAGCAACGACTTCGGGAAGCATGGGGCCGAGCTCGACGCCCAGGTTGCGCTCGTCAAGAAGTGGGTCGACGTGGCGGCGCGCATGGGCGTGCCGATGGTGCGGGTATTTGGCGCCTGGGTGCCGAAGGGCGAGACGGAAGACACCGTCTGGCCCCGGCTGACGGATGCGACCAGGGCCGCGGCGTCCTATGCGCGGACGCAGCGGGTGGCTCTCGGCTTGCACAATCACAACCACGGTTGCATACCCGCCACCGGCGCGCAGGTGATCCGGCTCCTGGATGAGGTGAACGACCCCTACTACACACACATCCTGGATACGGGGCAGTACCGGGG
>JACPRT010000059.1 GCA_016189845.1 Chloroflexota bacterium
ATTCGGGGTACGCTCGGAGATAGATGTCTACATGGGTCCCGACGGCCCCGAAGTGACTACCGAACGCCAGGCGGAGATTGTCATCCTGGAGATATAGCAGACGCTGTCACCCGGAAAATTTGGTGGAGGGAGAGCGCCGTGTGGTTCAAGTCGATGTTCGCAATCCCGGCGGCAGGACTCGGATTTTTCTTCAGCGCCTGGCTTCTGATGCTCTTCGGGGGCATCCTGGCCGACGACCTCGGCACGAAGCCGTTTGGTTACACGACCTCCATGCTGGCGACCATTGCGCTGTGGCTCGTGACGGCGCCCGTGATCGGCGCGATCTCGAGGTCGCAAATGGTCCCATTCGTGGTCCGGTCATCTGCCCGATGGAAGACGGTGGACTCCACTTCCCGAACGGAGCCGTAGGTCCGCCGTACGATACCCGGCCGGCCCGCGCACGGCATCGTGATGGCCGGCGTCATCAACGCGGTCGCGATCGTCGTACGGCAGGGCGTGAGCGGGCTCGCGTCCGCCATCAGCGGTATCGGCGGCCAGGCCGGGATCGGCGGCCAGGCCGGGATCGGCGGTCAAGCCGGGACCTCCGGCTAAATCAACGCGGGGACACCCAGCTCCGCAGCCTTCGATCGCATGCTTGCGACGATCGACTTGTGGAGCGGGATCCCGTTCGCGCTCCGTTCCTTGTAAATTTCGTGTTCGGGGTCCCCGGCGACCAGCACCTTGTCGGTACCGGGCTCAGCGGGCGTTGCGTGAAGGGCGCGGATCATCGCGTCCATCATCGACTTGAACTCGTCGATCTCACGGAACTTGCCGATGTCCATGGCGAGCATGAACGTATGGTTGTCGCCCTCCCGGCAGAGGGCGGAATAGCCGCCGCCCGATAGCACTCCGCAGAGGATGTCGACCATCACGCTCAGGCCGTAGCCCTTGTGTGCGCCGCGGATGCGGTCGCCTCCCAGGGGCGCGAGCGACCAGTTGTCGCCACGCCCCGCGGGCGGCTCCTTGACCCAGTCGCCTTCGCGGTCGGCCGCCCACCCGGGCGGCAGCGGCACGCCCAGCCGGCGCGCGATGGCGATCTTGCCCATCGCGACCACGCTGGTCGCGGCGTCGTAGAGGAACGGCGGCTCCTCCCCCGCGGGAGCGCCGAAGGCGATCGGGTTGGTCCCCATCATCGCCTTCGCTCCCCCGGCCGGACGTGCGCACGGCGCACCGTTCGTCATCGCAAGTCCGATCATGTCGCGCTTCACGCACATCAGCGGGTAGTACGTCAGCATCCCGATGTGCGTCCCGTCGCGGACGGTGACCGCGCCCATCCCGGTCTGGGAAGCCTTCTCCATCGCGATCGTCATCGCAGTGTGGGCGCCGACGAATCCAAGCCCCCAGTCGTTGGTCAGCAAGGCCGACGACGGCGATTCCTGGAGGATCCGGACATTGCCCTGGGCCTTGGTCAGCCCTTTCTGGATGCGGGTCGCGTAGCCGACGACGTTGCCCGAGCCGTGCGAATCGACCCCGCGCAGGTCGGACTCCAGCAGAATGTCCGCGGTGACCTCTGCGTCGCGCTGTTGGACTTTGACGGCCCGCAGGATCTCTATCACCTGCTGGCGAAGTTCTGGCGCACGGACGACCACCGCGTCGGCCTGTTTGACTTTCAGGAAATCGAGTGCCAAGTCTGTTGACCTCCGGCCTCACCTCCGGCGCTTCCCGCCGAAGTCTGTTTCGGGCGGAGAGCTTACACCGACTCCATGTAGCCCGCGATCTCGTTGATCGAAACTCCCCGCACGGCGACTGCTGGCGCGTACACGATCTGGTCGGCCGCCCAGAGGATCGTCCCCTGCCGCTCCGCGGTGACTCCGATCACGTTCTGGAGCACCTTGTGCGTGTTGTGGTTGATGCGAAGGGAGTTCGGCTTGATGGCCTCGGCCAGCTTGCCGTCACGGATCACGAACGAGTCACCGATGACCGTGCACGTGAAGTCGCCGGTCGAGAAGCCGTTGACGGGGTACGTGTACCAGATGCGGCCGATATAGAGCCCGTTCTTGACCTTCCCCAGCAGGTCTTCCCGGTTCTCCCGGGCCGAGCTTTCGATGACCACGTTGGTGGCGGAGACGCCGGGTGAAGAGTCGAAATGGCGCCCTCCCCCGCGTCCAAACCTGAATCCGTTTCGTGGGGCCATCGCTGCCCGGTGCTGTCGAGGGTCCGCGCCCAGCTTTTCGGCAGCTTTCTTGTCGCGCAGGATCCGCTGGAACTCGTAGTCGTTCGACAGCAGGCCCACAAGCTCGCCGTCCCGTATCAGGTCGGTCCGGCCGGTGGGCAGGCCCTCGCAGGTGATCCGCTTGCTCGCCGCCAGCCCACGAGTGGCGCCGTCGTCGTAGACGTTGAACCCGCTTGCGGCGATGCGCTGTCCGAACTTGCCGGCAAACGGCGTCGCCCCGGCGTAGAAGAGCTCGAGGCTCAGGCCCGGAATCACCAGGTTGTGGAAGATGTCGGTGATCGCCTGCGGGCCGAAGATGACGTCGTACTGTCCGCCAGGGGCGCGCTTTCCGTTGACCGACGCGATTGCCCCGCGCGCGGCCTGCCGGCCAGCCTGCGCAAAATCGGTCTCGATGCTCGTGCCGACCACACAGCCGCCGCCCTTGGCCGCCCGCGACTCGATCATGGCGGTCGTGAACGACATCACGAGAGTCGACTGGTCCGATTGCGGTTTCGGCATGTGGGACGACGCGATCGCCATCCGCTCCTGCAGCATCGTGACGTCGCCGCCCAGGATCAGGCCCAGCCCGGCCAGCTTCGACCGATCGCCGCCAGCGAGCCCGAGCAGCTCCTCGGACGATTCGAATACGTCGAGTGCGCCTTCGAGCGTCCGCCAGCCGGCATCGACCAGGTGGTCGGCCGAGATGCTCATCAGCCGTTCGTCGTGGTAGTTCTCGAGGACCGGCCGCGCCCCGGGCTGTGGCTTCGGGAGCGAGACGAAGTCGGGGTCGGCGACCGCCCCTTCCCGGGCCTTGCGTAGCGCTTCGTCGACCGCAGGCGCCGAGATGTCGCTCGACTCGCTGCCAAAACCGTTCCGGCGGCCGTCCGGGCCCTTGAATACGGCTCGGATGCCGACCCCGAGATTCTCCACCGATTTTGGCTCTTCCAGCCCGTTGGATGGGACGTGCGACGTGTAGTTGAGCCGGGTGATCAGCGTCCCGTTCTCCGAGACGAAGACCTCGGCTTCCTCGACGCCGGGGGCGGCAAGCGCCCGCTTCAGGCCGGCCTCGGCCGCCTTCTCGAGTTCCTTCATCGTCTTCATGACGACGCCCCGGTCACTACCGCCCGGCCGCGGAACGTGGGTCCGCCATTGCTCATGCGTTTGGCCTGCATCGGCTGCCCCTTGCCGCAGTTTGGCACCGGGTACAGGCGCCAGTCGTTGCCCATGGCGTCGATGCTCATGAAGAAGTCCCGGGTATCGGCCATGATGCCCCCGTCGCGGTAAAGCTGTCCCAGCTGGCCGTTCTTGATCTCGAACACCTTAATCGCAGAAATCCTAAAATTCTCGCGGGACTCGGCGATCGACGGGATGCGGTGTCCCGCGATGTAGTAGCCGTGGTCGACCTCCGCCAGGATGCGGGCGGGGTCGTCGCTGCCGGCCGCGATCGTCGTGTTAGTCATCCGTATGAGCGGCACGAACGTCGCGTCGGTAGCCCTGCATGAGCCGTTGGGCGGCACGCCAAACAGAGCGGCGGTCTGCCGGTTGTTCACGAACTCCTCGTAGACTCCGTTCCGGATGTGGTACGCACGCTTCGCAGGCGTGCCTTCGTGGTCGTACAGGTAGTGCCCGAACCCCTCGATCGTCGGATCGGAAAAGGCGGTCAGCTTGAAAGAACCGACCCGCTTGCCCCGCATGTCGTCGCCCAGCCCCTTCAGGAACCAGCTGCGTCCGGCGTAGGCGGTCTCGTACTTGAGCGCGCGGTCGAGCTCCGACGGGTGGCCGATGATCTCGTGCGAGATGAGTGCCGCGAAGTGCGGGTCCACGACGACCGTGACGGGGCCCTCCGTGGTCTTCATGGGCGGGGCGGCGCACGTCTCGACCGTGTCCTTGCCGAGATGCCTGGCGAAGTCGTGGAGCCCCGGTTGCTGGATAGGCCCGGAGTCGATTCCCTCTTCGAGGATCTCCCAGCCCCGCTGGTGCCCCAGGGAGTCGTAGAACTCCAGGTTCCCGTTGGGCCCGTGGGCGACGACGAAGACGATCGCCTCGGTCTGGGCGTAGGTGTTGTCGATGTCGATGCCTTCCGAACCGACGAACAGCTCACGGATGATGGTGGTCGACGCGCCGACGACGTTGTAGACCACCGATTGATCGAGACCGCCGATCAGCTTCGAGCCATCGAGCGTGGCCTCCTGGACCGTGCCAAGGGCGACCGACATCGGGTCGACCTTATAAGTCGCAGGAATGGTCTTCTGGTCGATGCGGACGGGCGCCCACTCGAGCGATGCGATCGAAGAGCCCGCGGCCGTAAACCTCGACTTCACGCGCACCTTCGCGTCCGCGCTGGCTACCGCCCGGGCATGCGCGGTCGCGAGCGATTCCTTGAGGATCGAGTCGAACCGGCCGACGTCGGACGTCCCAAGCTGCTTGCCGACGTATCCCGACGCCAGGGCGCCCTTGCCAGCCAGGGCGTGGACGCCTATGGCAAAGCCATAATCCTCACCTGCCCGCTTGACGTTGCCGTTCTCCGCGACCGCGCCCTTGCCGACGCCAATCTCGATCCGGACGTCGCATTCGCGCATGTGGGGCAGCTTCGCGCCGTATGCCGTCACGACCTCGCGCGCGATCGTGCGGGCGCGGTCCAGAAACTCGATCCCGACCCTCATTGCCATGCAACCTCATCCTCGAGCCTGGGCAGGCACCTGCATTCCGATGCCTTGCTCCCTGGCCATTTCGTTTAGACGGGCAGCTACTGCGATGTCCTCCAGGGCCACGCCCTGGGATTCGAACAACGTGATCTGCTGGTCTGACGTCCGCCCCGGCGCGCGGCCGAGAATCACGTCGCCGAGCTCATGGACCCGGCCCCACGTCAGCCTGCCGGTCTCCATTGCGCGCATGAGTTCTGCGCACTCGACCCTGGCTTGGGCGACGTCGTCGGTGGCGATCACATCTGACATGACGACCGCCTGCGTGTCGAGCTCGCGGCGCAGCCACGAGTTCGCGCCCGAGGCATTGATGTGCATGCCCGGCGCGAGCATCTCACCTCCCAGCACGGGCTCGGTGGCGCCTGTGATCGTCACCACGATGTCGGCGCCGTCGACGCACGCCTCTATCGATACGGCGGGCAGCACTTTGATCCCAAGCGCCTCGCTCATCTCGCGGGCGAACGACTCTCGGTTTGGCTCGGTCCTGCTGAATACCCTGGCCGCCGACACGGGCCGCACGGCTGCGATCGCGGCGAGCTGGGTGCGTGCCTGGTATCCGGCCCCGATGACCGCGACCGA
>JACPRT010000064.1 GCA_016189845.1 Chloroflexota bacterium
CACTGACGACGGCCGCGGCATCCCGGTCGATACGCACCAGGCCACCGGCAAGTCCGCCCTCGAAACGGTAATGACCATCCTCCACGCTGGAGGCAAATTCGGCGGCAAATCCTACTCCGTGTCGGGCGGCCTTCATGGCGTCGGCGCGTCCGTCGTCAATGCGCTCTCGGAATGGATGACTGTCGACGTGCGCCGCAACGGCATGGTCTACCGGATGGAGTTCGTCCGCGGTATTCCGAAAGGGCCGTTGGCATCGCGGCCTCGCAACGCCGATGACCCCGAGGGGACCGGCACGACAACGACCTTCATGGCAGACGCTCAGATCTTCCCTGAGATCGCCTATGACTTCGAGGCGCTCTCCAATCGCTTCCGCGAGATGTGCTATCTCAACCAGGCGCTGACCATTCATTTCCGCAGCGACCTGCACGAGGAGATGTACCCGTTCAATGACGTCACCTACTACTTCGACGGCGGGGTGCAGAGCTTCGTTCGGGCGCTCAATCGGCGACGTGCCGCGATCCACGACGAGGTCTTTTACGCCAACGAGACCGCCGAGGGCATCATGGTCGAGGTCGCCCTTCAGTACAACGAGTCGTTCCAGGAGAACTCGCTCTCCTTCTGCAACTGCATCAATACCAGCGATGGCGGCACTCACGTCACAGGCTTCCGCGCAGCCCTCACGCGCGTCCTCAACGACTACGGGCGGAAGATGAACTTCTTCAAGGAGCCGAACCAGAGCCTCTCGGGCGATGACGTCCGGGAGGGCCTTTTGTCCGTGATCAGCGTGAAGCTGCAGAACCCGCAGTTCGAGGGCCAGACCAAGGGCCGCCTGGGCAACCCGGAGGCAAAGGGCGCGGTCGAGACGGTGGTCGGGCGACGCCTGGCCGAGTTCCTGGAGGACCATCCGAACGACGCCCGCAAGATCCTGGACAAGTCACTTACCGCCGCACGCGCCCGGGAGGCGGCAAAGAAGGCCCGCGACCTCGTCATCCGCAAGAGCGCGATGGAGGGCGGATCGCTGCCCGGCAAGCTCGCCGACTGTACCGAAAAGGACCCGTCGAGGAGCGAGCTCTTCATCGTCGAAGGCGAATCGGCCGGCGGCTCCGCCAAGCAGGGCCGCGATCGCCTGTTCCAGGCAATTCTTCCGCTGCGGGGCAAGATCCTCAACGTGGAAAAGGCGCGTTTCGAGCGGATGCTCGAGCACGAGGAAATCGCCGCCCTGATCACCGCCCTCGGCTCCGGGCTTGGCGAGGACTACAACCCCGATCGGCTGCGCTACCACCGGGTCATTATCATGACCGACGCCGACGTCGATGGCTCGCACATCCGGACGCTCCTGCTCACGTTCTTCTACCGGAACATGCCCCGGCTGATCGGCGACGGACATCTCTACATCGGGCAGCCGCCGCTGTACCGAGCAGCCAAGGGCAGGTCCGAGGTCTGGCTCTATTCGGACGAGGAGCTGGACCGCTGGCAGGCCCAGAAGGTCTACGGTGACATCGAGGTCACGTCGTCCCACAACGGAGACTTCTCGTTCAAGGGCCAATCGCTGGGCGGGATCCTGTCGCCTCTGCGGGAGTACTCGGACGCCCTGAACACGCTCGATGCCCTCGGCGTCCCCCCCGAGATCGTCCAGAAGCTCCTGACTGACCCCGCGCTCCGAAACCTGGATTTCAGGCCGCCCGTCCAGACCAGCCTGTTCCCATCGGAGACCAACGGGGTCGCGGAAACGGCGCCCGAAGAGAAGACGTACGAGATCGACGAATACAAGCTGATCCGCCAGGTCTACGAGCACCCGGCGCTCGGACGCGCCCGCCGCCTGCATGCGCGCGTGGAGAAGCTGGTCCGCGCCGGCGAGCTCAAGATCGAGAAACAGGACAAGGTCGTGGCCGACCATGTGAAGTGGAACGAGCTGGACGCAGCGCTGGAGAAGCACGCCGACCGCTCGGGCGTCACCATCCAGCGCTACAAGGGCCTGGGCGAGATGAACCCGGACCAGCTATGGGAGACCACGATGGACCCGCAGCGGCGAGTCCTGCTTCTGGTCACAGCAGAGGACGCGCTGAAGGCCGACGAGATCTTCAGGACGTTGATGGGTGACGAGGTGGAGCCGCGCCGGGACTTCATCCGGACGCACGCGCTCGAAGTCCGTAACCTGGACGTCTAACGCTAAGTTCCTGCCGATCTTCGGACGGGCCCGATCTGCCCGTCCGGGTTGGCTTCGAGCAGGGCCTCGAAGTCGTACCCGCGACGTTTCAATTCGACGCTGCCGCCCTGGTGCCGGTCGAGGATGGCAAGCACCTTGACGATGTTGCAGCCGTGCGCCTCTGCGGCTTCGATCGCCTTGAGCAAATTGCCTCCGGTTGAAACGGTGTCGTCGACGACTGCGACCGGTGTCCCCGGCTTTAGAGGTCCTTCGATCAGCTTCCCAGTGCCGTGCTGTTTGGTCGCACTGCGCACTAAGAACCCTGTTAGTCCAACGCCACGTTGAGCGCTTAGCAACACGATCCCGCCAACGATGGGATCGGCGCCGAGCGTCGGCCCGCCGATCGCCGTCGCGCCGGCCTTCCGAACCATGGGCAGCAACGCCTCGGCGATCTCCTGGAGGCCTTCCGGATCCAGAGATAGCAGCCTGCCGTCGAAGTAATAGCTGCTCTTCTGGCCCGACGACAGCGTGAATTCCCCAAAGGTCAACGCGCCGAGCTTCTTGGCCAGTTCCAGGATCCGCTCCGCCCGGTCCGCGTTCTGCACCTCACCCGCCTCTTTTCGGCCCATCCACCGCCCCGATGCCACCCAACGGTCTCGCGCCGCCGTGGGTTCCATGTTATCGGGCGGCCGGCCGAAGACGTCTACCGGTACAGCCGGTTTTGCTCGATGTAACGGGCGACCGACCTGTGGAGCATTCCAGTGGTCGGTTTGCCCGACTTGATGCGCTTGCTGATAACGGTTGCGCTGACCTCGGCCATGGGGCCCTCGACGTACATCGCACCGCGGCCCGGATGCCCCGGCGGGAGTTCGGACGGGCGCACGCTCCCGGGCCTGCCTACGCAGACGAGCCGTGCCATTCCGGCGAGCTCGCCGGGGTTTTTCCATTCAGGGAGAGATGTCAGCGAGTCTGCGCCGAAGATCAGGTAGAGGTCAGCTGCCTCGCCGAGCTCGAGTCGGAGGTCCCGGAGCGTATCTACGCTGTACGCCGGGCCAGGCCGGACGGCGTCGACCATCGACAGGCGGGCCCACGCCAGGTCATGCACTGCCAGCCGGACCATGGCAACCCGATGGTCGATCGACGCGACGGGCGCGGTCGAGCGGAGCCGTGGACGGGCCGCGGGCACGAAGAAGATGAGATCGAGCGGGACGGCGTGCCTGGCGGCCTCGGCGACACCCACGTGGCCCACGTGGATCGGGTCGAACGTACCGCCGAACACCCCGAAGCGGCGCGCAGGAACGCCCTCACGTTGCCCTAATCCCATACGAGTTCCTTGTCGCCGATCCGGACCGTCGCGCCAGGAGCTACGCCCAGTCGCTCCAATTCGCGTACGACGCCCATGCGCCTGAGTTGCTCGTGAAACTGCATCTGGGCCTTCCATATCGATAGGTCGCTGCCGTTGGCCAGGCGGATCGCCCTGCGATGCGTGACCCGGAAGGCATCACCTTCGCGTTCGACGCCACTACGGACGATTGGCCTGGGCCTGAGGACCGGCAGGTCCTCCTCGGCGGGCGCGCTCACCGGACTGATCCCATCAGCCGCCGGCTCGGCCTTCGCGGTATAGCGATCGACGAGGTCGAAGATCGCCGGCACCAGGTTGTCGAGGCCATCATGGGTCGCGGCTGACACGAACATGGGTCCCTGGGTCGCGTGCGGCGCACCGGAACCCTCCCCGCGGAGAAAGCGCTCCAGGCGGCTGGAGATGTCGGCCCGCCGTGCCGCCACCTCCGGGAGGTCGATCTTGTTGACGACGAGCAGCTGCGGACGGGCGGCCAGGCCGGGATCGAATAGCTCCAGTTCATTGTTGATCGTCCGGACTGCTGCTACGACGTCCGGCTGGGCGCCGTCGACGAGGTGCACAAGCACCCGTGTGCGCTGAACGTGGCGCAGGAAATCATGCCCCAGCCCTGCGCCGGCATGGGCACCCTCGATCAGCCCGGGAATGTCGACCGCTACCAGCGCTTGGCGATGCCACTCGACGACACCCAGAACCGGTTCCAAGGTGGTAAACGGGTAGTCGGCTACCTTGGGCCGGGCGGCCGTGATCGCCGCGATCAGGCTGGACTTGCCTGCATTCGGGAGTCCGATGATCCCAATATCCGCGAGCAACTTGAGCTCCAGGCGGAGCGTTAGGTCTTCGCCTTCGTCCCCGGCTTCGGCGAGCAGCGGCTCCTGGTTGGTCGGCCCGACAAAACGCGCGTTCCCGAGTCCCCCGCGCCCTCCCCGAGACACGACGAGTTTCTGGCCGTGTTCGGCCAGATCCGCCAGAAGAGCCTCGCCTCCCGTTGCTTCATCGACGGCGTAAACCTGTGTGCCAACCGGGACTGGAATGGAGACGTCGACGGCGTCTTTGCCATGTTTCCGGTTGCTTCCCCCTGGACCCCCATCGCCCCCGACG
>JACPRT010000080.1 GCA_016189845.1 Chloroflexota bacterium
CCCTCAAGGTAGCTCACGTAGGCCCCTTTGTCGGCGATGATCAGGGTCCGCTCGAACTGGCCCGAGCCCTCGGTGTTGATCCGGAAGTAGGTCATGAGCTCGACGGGACAGCGCACTCCTGGCGGCACGTAGGCGAACGAGCCGTCCGAGAACACGGCCGAGTTCAGCGCGGCGTAGAAGTTGTCGGTTGCGGGCACCACCGAGCCCAGGTACTTCTTGACGAGGTCAGGGTGCTTGTGCACCGCTTCGCTGAAAGAACAGAAGATGATCCCCAGCTTCTCGAGCGTCGCCTGGAAAGTCGTGGCGACCGAGACACTGTCGAACACGGCGTCGACCGCCACCCCGGCGAGCTTCTCGCGCTCCTGGAGTGGAACGCCAAGCTTCTCGAACGCCGCGATCATCTCCGGATCGACGTCCGCAAGATTCTTCGGGCGATCATCCTTTGACTTGGGCGCGGCGTAGTAGTAGATGTCCTGAAAATCGATCGGCGGGTACTCTACCTTCGACCATTTCGGTGCGCCGTCGGAAGCGTGGAGCTTCGACCAGTAGCGAAGAGCCTTCAACCGCCATTCCGTCAGCCATACCGGCTCTTTCTTGACGGACGAAATGAACCGAACGATGTCCTCGTTCAGTCCCTTTGGCGCGAGTTCGGTCTCGATATCGGTGACGAAGCCCCACTTGTAGGACTTGTCCTCGATTCCCTTTTCGCGCGAGACCGTGATCCCTTGCGTCATGACCCTTCCTCTGGGGATTCCTGACTAAATTGGTCAGGATCAGTATACAGGCCATAGTTACCGAGACCAAATAGCGGACAGATGCCGGAGGCGTATTCTGAATACGTGGAACTTCACGAATCTTGGCGCGACGACCTCGAATCGCGGCGAGAAGGGCTGATCGCCATGCTGCGAGCGGCGATTCGTGACGAGCGCGTGATTGACGCGATCGCGCGGGTGCCCCGCGAGGAGTTCGTTGCGCCGGAACTCCGGGCCCAGGCCTACGACGACCGGGCCCTGCCTGCCGGCTCGGGCCAGACGATTTCCCAGCCGTTCATCGTAGCCACGATGACGTCCGCTGCGTCCGTTCACTCCACCGACCGCGTGCTGGACGTAGGCACGGGGACCGGCTATCAGGCGGCGGTGCTCTCGCTAATCGCTCGCAAAGTCGTGTCCGTAGAGCGAGTGCCCTGGCTGGCGGTCACGGCGACCGAACGGCTGCGTCGGCTCGGCTATGAAAACGTAGCCATTCATCTGGCCAAGGACGATGTCCTTGGATGGCCCGACGACGCGCCGTACGACGCAATTGTTGTCGCAGCCGGCGCGCCGAAGGTGCCCGAGGCATTGATCGAGCAGCTGGCGCCTGGCGGCCGTATGGTGATACCGGTGGGCGAACCGACCCGCCAGGAGCTGCTGGTGGTCAGGAAGGCCGCCGACGGCACCTGGACGTCGACCGATCTCGGGCCATGCGCGTTCGTGCCGCTGATCGGCCCGGGTGGGTGGGAGAACCTCTAGTCTGGCCTGGTCTCGACCGGTGCTAAACTTGCCCGGACTCTCCGCATTGCCGCAGACTCAATTTATGGAATTCGAGCCCGTAATCGGCCTGGAAGTCCACGTCCAACTCCGGACCCGCAGCAAGATGTTCTGCGGGTGCGCCGCCGACTCCCATACCTCCGAACCCAACTCTCGCGTGTGCCCCGTCTGCCTCGCGCTGCCCGGCTCGTTGCCGGTGATCAACCGGCGGGCGGTCGAGTTCGCCATCATGACCGGCCTGGCGCTCAACTGTCGTATCGCTCGCACGACCAAATTCGACCGCAAGAACTACCCCTACCCGGACCTCATGAAGGGCTACCAGATCTCCCAGTACGACATGCCGATCTGTGAAAACGGCTGGCTCGATTTGCTTCCGGACGCTCCGGACCAGGCACCTTGTCGAATACGAATCCTGCGCGTGCACATGGAGGAGGACGTCGCCAAGCTCATGCACGTCGGGGGACCGCAAGGGCATGCCCTGATGGACGTGAATCGTTCGGGCGTGCCGCTGATGGAGATCGTCAGCGAGCCTGACATAGAGAGCCCGGCGCAGGCCGAGGCATACATCACACAACTGCAGTCGACGATCCGGTACCTGGGCGTCAGCACGGCGAACATGGAAGAGGGCAGCTTCCGCTGCGACGCCAACATCAGCCTGAGGCCGAAGGGCACGACCACCCTGGGCACCAAGGTCGAAGTGAAGAACATGAACCGAGTGCGCGCGGTGGGCCGGGCCCTCGAGTATGAGGTGGCCCGGCAGGCGGATGTGTTGCGCAAGGGAGGCCGAATCGAGCAAGAGACCCGGGGCTGGGTCGACGACCGCGAGGTGACGGTGTCCCAGCGCAGCAAGGAGCAGGCGCACGACTACCGATATTTTCCGGAACCAGACCTGCCGCCGCTTGAGATCGATCCTGCCTGGGTCGAGGAGATCCGGGCCAGGCTGCCGGAACTCGCGCCGGCGAGAAAACAGAGGATCACGTCCGAATACGGCCTCTCCGATTACGACGCATCGCTGCTCACTGCCGTCAGAGACACTGCCGATTATTTCGAGGCGGTCGTAGCCGCCAGGCCCGCTGGTGCGGACCCAAAATCGTTCGCCAAGGAAACGGCGAACTGGATCAACGGCGAATTCAGCCGGCTCATGAACGCTGGGGAGCCCCGGCGATCTGAAGCGCCCGGGGCCGATTCGCCGGTCGCGCTGGCAGTCGCACCGACGGCCAGTGTCCGGCCCGCAGATCTTGCTTCTCTCGTGGCCATGTTCCAGGAACGGTCGATCTCGAACGCCGCGGCCAAGCAGGTGCTGGCGGCGATGTTCGAGACTGGAAGGAACCCAGCTACCATCGTCGAAGAGATGGGCCTGCGGAAGGTGAGCGACGCCGGATCGCTCGAACCTGCCGTCGAGCAGGCAATAGCAAGCAACCCCGCCGCGGTCGACGACTACATGAAGGGCAAGGAGGCCGCGATCCGGTTCCTCGTCGGACAGGTAATGCGCGCCTCCAGGGGCCGTGCAGACCCGGTCAAGGCGGCCGAGCTGATTCTCGAAAAGCTCGGCGCATTGAAGAAGCGGTAGCAGCCGGTGGCGAAGGGGAAGATCGATCCTGTGGCGGAAACGACGGTCGTGCCGTCCTCCGGCGGGGAGCCGGCGCGGCCGCTCCTTCATAACGCGAAGCAGGCGTTCCTTCTGCTGGTCGCTCCGGGCGCCGGCATCCGGCGCTGGCTGCTGCTGGGCGCGATCGGCGGCGTGCTGTTCGGGCTGGGAATCGACTATCTGATCCGTTACTACACCAGCCTGCGCCCGCCCGATTTCCTTCCCTGGAACCTGGAAGGGTTCCTGCTCGCCCTGATTGCAGTGGCGATGACCGGGATCGCCAGCTGGCGGCTCACCGACCGGATCGGCCGGGGCACGGCCGCCCGCCTCCCGGACGAGACCCTACGCGAGTCGATGGTCCGGCTACGCCAGTCGGAGCGAGGCCTGCGCGTGGTCGCGCTCGGAGGTGGCACCGGACTGTCTACGCTGCTGCGGGGCATGAAGGATGCCACCGGCCAGATCACCGGTGTGCTGACGGTAGGCGACGACGGCGGGTCTTCTGGAAGGCTGCGCCAGGAACTGGGGGTGCTGCCGCCGGGCGACTTCCGCAACTGCATCGTCGCACTGGCCGACGCGGAGCCGCTGATGAAGCGCCTGTTCCAGCATCGGTTCGCGGCCGGTTCCGGCCTGGAGGGCCACAGTTTTGGAAACCTGTTCATCGTCGCGATGTCCGAAGTGACCGGCAGCTTCATGGAGGCGATCAACGAGTCGAGCCGCGTCCTGAACGTGCGCGGCAGGCTGCTGCCATCCACGCTCGAGAACGTGACTCTGGTCGCGAACATGGCCGACGGAGCGATCGTCAGGGGTGAATCGGCGATTCCCATGGCGAACAAGCCCATCGATCGGCTCACCCTTTCGCCGGCCAGGCCCGTGGCCTACATCCCGTCGGTCGAAGCCGTCCGGTCCGCGCAGATGATCGTGATCGGTCCCGGCAGCCTGTACACGAGCATCCTCCCCAACCTTCTGGTCGAGGAGATCGCGGAGGCGATCACGGACAATCCCGCCCCGGTCGTCTACGTGTGCAACGTGGCGACGCAGGCCGGCGAGACCGAATCGTTCACCGTGGCGGATCACATGCGCGTCATTCTGGAACACTGTCCGCGGCTTCGTGTCGACTATGTCCTCGCGAACAGCAATATGACTCCGCTGCAGCCGGATTTTCCTGCGAGCCTGGTCCGCCGGGGCGCCTTCGACTTCCCGGGCGTGGAGCTGGTCGAGCTCGATTTGATGAACCAGGAATTCCGCATCCACCACGATCCCGGGAAGCTGGCCGCGGCCCTGACCTCGCTGTACCATGAATCGGTGCGCCGAAACGGGCGCAGGTTCGGGATGAACGGGCGGACCCGCCGCCAGTCCGCAGTCCTGGCTCCTTAGGGGAAGACACATGGCCACGGCCATCAACTGGCTCGTCATTCTGCTGGCGATTCTGATCGTCGCCGCAACGCTGTTGCAAGTCCGCGGGACGGGCGCCACGCTGTTCGGCGCCGCGGAAAGCTCGTTCAGGGTGCGACGCGGTTTCGAGAGGCTGCTGTTCCGCTCGACGATCGTGCTTGCGATCATCTTCGCTGGCCTGGCCGTCTGGCACGTCCGGCTGCAGCTGCCGAGCTAACGCCAGCCCCGAGATATTGCCGAAATCTGGGGCTAGGTCGAGGGTTGTTCCCAGCGCAGGCCTTGAAAGCGACCGAAATCCGCGTCGAACGACACAAGCACGGCGTCCTGTTCAATCGCGAGGGTCGCCAGGTGGGCGTCGCTCACGAGATTGCCCGCGGAACCGCTCTCGGTTAGCAAACCGGACAGTACATCGATGTGCCGAGTGCCGGGCTCGACCAGGAGCGCCGTTGGTTGTGCGAGCCAGTCGCGGACGACGCCAATCGCTTCGCCCACGGTCAACGGCTGCGGGAATATCGCCCGATGCGTGGCAAGCCGCAGGAAGGCGAGAAGGACGGTCCAGGCGAAGCCAACGGCTTCCTGGCCGTTGAGCGACGCGTCGAGCCATTCATGGGCGCGTCGGTGCTGCGATGACGCCGTATTGACGGCATGCAGGAGCACATTGGCATCGACCAACCTCACGGCGCGCTCCTATTTCCGTACGGCCAGCTTGCGGATGATCTCCTCGTCCTCCAGTTCCGCTGCCAGTCGAAGGGCTTTGTCAAGCGGAAGCGCCGGCGAACCCATGTCGAAGGCTTTTGTACGGAACTTCAGGCGCCGTGTCGCAGGCCGCGCACCAGCTCGGATCGCCTCATTAAGCGCCTGCTTGAAGCTCAATTTTCGGTCCCGCATGAGCCGGCGAACAATCGCATCGGTATCGGGTTCAAGCGTGACGGTAGTCCTCATTGACGCATCATATCATCAAAGATAATTGCATCAAGACATCAACTATCGCGGGAGGTAGCGTGACCAGCGCTATCTCTTGACACGCTCCCAGCGGGTGCCTTCGGCGGAGTCCATCAGGGCTACGCCCATGTCCAGTAGCTGCTTGCGCACGGCGTCGGCATCGGCATAGCGCCTGGCGGCCCGCAGCTCGTTGCGCTTTGCGATCAGATGCGCGATTTCGGGGACCGCCGGACCGTCGGTGGGCGCGAGCTGTTGGAAGTTCAGGCCCAGGACGTCGCCGCCCAGCTGGCGCAATGTTGCCTGCGCGTCCCGCACGTCGCGGCCATCGTCGCGTGCGCGGTTGATCTCCCGCGCAAGCTCGAACACAGCGGCCGCGCCCTGTGGCAGGTTGAGGTCGTCGTCCATTGCCGCTTCAAACTGTTCCCGGTAAGGCGCCGGGTCGACCGCCGGGACCGACCCTCTGCCGTCGCCCTGACCAGCCGCCGCCTGGGTTCCCAGTGCGGCGCGAAGCCGGTGCGCGGCGCGCTCCTGGGAGTCGATCGATGCAAGGTCGTAGACGAGGGGGCTCCGGTAATGCGACGAATAGAACCACAGGCGGATGGCGTCCGGGGTATTCCGCTTGAGCGCGTCGCGCAGGCGCACGATGTTGCCCAGCGACTTGCTCATCTTCTCGCCTTCGAGCCGCAGCAGGCCGTTGTGCATCCAGAACCGTGCGAACGGCGACCTACCGGTGAAGGCCTCGCTCTGCGCACGCTCGTTCTCGTGGTGCGGGAAGATCAGGTCGAGCCCGCCGCCGTGGATATCGATCTGCTCGCCCAGGTGATGCCGCGCCATTGCGCTGCACTCGATGTGCCAGCCTGGCCTGCCCTTGCTCCACGGGCCGTCCCAGGAAGGTTCGCCAGGTTTTGAGAGCTTCCACAGCGCGAAGTCTGCCGGGTACTCCTTGCGGGGCTCTGGGTCGAAACGTGTCCCCTGCAACATTTCATCCAGCGCGCGGCCGCTGAGCGCCCCGTAGGTCGGAAAATTCTGAACGCGGTAGTAGACGCTGCCGTCCGCCTCGTACGCGAAACCCTTCTCGATGAGTCCCGAGATCATGTCGATGATCTGTGGGATTTCCTGAGTCGCCCGCGGGTAGATATTCGCCGGCTTGACCCCAAAAGCGGCCATGTCATCGACGAACGCCAGCCGATATTTCTCGGCGACAAGCTCGGAAGTGGATCCTTCCTTGTTCGCCTGAGCGATGATCTTGTCGTCGACATCGGTGAAGTTCTGGACGCGTTTGACCTTGTAGCCGCGGTATTCAAGATACCGGTGCAGGACTTCGAACGTTACCGAGGCGAGCGCGTGACCCAGGTGGGAATAGTTCGACGTGGTCACGCCGCACACGTAGAGGGTGACGGTGTCCCCGATGGGACGGAACTCCTCCTTGCGGCGTGAGAGGCTGTTGTAAAGCTGGATCGTAGCTATTTCGCGGTCGCCCCCAACGAGGGCCATGCCCCGCCGCTAGGAGCGGCGCTCTGCGGCGCGCACCGTTGCGATTGCCTGGGCTGCGATGCCCTCACCCTGGCCGATCGCTCCGACGTTGTCGGTCGACGTGGCCTTCACATTCACATGGCCGGGCTCGACGCCCAGCGTTCCGGCGATGCTGCGCGCGATGGTTTGCAGATACGACGCCAGCTTCGGCCGCTGGGCGATGATTGTAGCATCGACGAATTCCACCAGCCATCCGGCGTCACCCGCGAGTGCGACCGCGCGTTGCAACAGCAACCGGCTATCGATGCCCTTCAGCGAAGGGTCCGACGACGGAAAGTGCTGGCCCAGGTCGCCTAAGCCCGCGCCGCCAAGCACGGCGCTCGCGACCGAATGCAGCAGGACATCGCCGTCGCTGTGTCCTTCCAGATGGAAGTCGAAGGGCACATCGGTGCCGCCGATCCGCAGCGGGCCGCCCGGGACGAGCCTGTGACCGTCGAAGCCGGTGCCGTAGCGGACCTGCTCCGCTGCGCCTTGCCGTCCCTGTAGATGGGCCGCAATCGCCTCGGCGATAACGAGATCTTCCCGTGTCGTGACCTTGATGTTCCAGGGCGACCCCTCGAATATCACGACCTTCCCGCCCAGCCGCTCCACCATCGCGGCGTCGTCGGTCACGTCGTCGACGACCTCGCGGTGACACCACTCCAGCAACTCCCTGCCGAACACCTGTGGAGTCTGCGCCGCCCACAGGCCTTCCCGTGGCGGCGTCGCCGTGACCGTTCGGGCGACATCGACCTGTTTGATCGTGTCACGGACCGGGATCGCCGCAACGGCTGCGCCGGTCGCTGCGACGGCCTCCATCCCCCGCTCGATCATGGGCTCGTCGACGAACGGCCGAGCGCCGTCATGCACTGCGACCCAGTCCGCCATTGGCAGGGCGTTCAGCCCGTTCCGCACCGAATCCTGCCGCCTGGCCCCACCGGCCACCACCGCCCTGATCTTCGTGAGCTCTCGTACGGCAATCAGCTCCTTCGCCGTCGCGAGATTCGGTTCCGATACGACCACCACCACGTCGCCGGCCCGTGGGCTGCGCTGGAACGTTTCCAGGCTGTACGCGAGCAAAGGCGTCCAGAGCACGGGGACGAATACCTTGTCGAGACCGAGCATGCGGGCGCTGCGCCCGGCCGCCACAACAACGACCCCAAGAGTCGCCGCCACGGCTACCCAACAAGCCTCTGGATTGCGGAGATCCCGTAGTAGCAGCCGTAGGCGACCCAGGTCGACTTGATCGCCTTGCCGGCGTAGGTGACCAGCAAGAATCTTCGGATCGGGTAACGTACGCTGCCGGCCGCCATTCCGACCACATCGAAGAACGGGTTGGGAAACGTCGCCATCACGAAGAGGAGTAGCCCGCCCCTCTTGATCACCCATTGCTGCACACGCGGGTAATGGCGATTCTTCTGGATGAACGACCCGCCGGTGACCCCGGCGAGATAGCCAGTCAGTTCCCCGATCGCCTCCGCTGATGCAGCGACGACCCCGAGCAGCGCCGGGTTCAGGCCGATTGCGGGCGAAGCCGCCGCGCAGACCGCGGCCAGTCCGGGTATGGGCAAGACGATCGAGCTGGCGCCGATGAGGCTGAACAGCCAGACGCCGGGGTATCCCAGCGCTTCGACATCGAAGGCGCCGGCCAGCCATAGAGCGCCGACGAATACGACGTATCCGGCCAGGAGGGCGAGCGTCGCGAAGCGAAGCGTCGTCTGCCAGCGCGCCGCGATTCGGTCCGGAGCCAGATTCTTGGCGAGGAGCCCTCGGGTCATGAAGGCGATTGTAAGAGCTTCAGAAGCCCCAGCGCGCGATCACGTCGATGCCGTACAGGCAGGCGTACGCCA
>JACPRT010000007.1 GCA_016189845.1 Chloroflexota bacterium
CCACGACCATGCGGGTGCTCACCGGCTTCACTCCTCCCACCGACGGGACCGCGAGCATCGCCGGTTACGACGTCGTAGCGCACTCCCTGGAGGCCCGGCGACACATCGGCTACCTGCCCGAGACCGTGCCTCTCTATCTGGACATGACCGTTTCCGATTACCTCACGTTCATGGGCCGCATCCGCGGGATGAACGACGAGCGGATCGCCAAGCGCCTCCCGGTCGTGATCGATCGGGTGAAGATCGACTACTACAGGAACACTCACATCCAGAAGCTCTCGAAGGGCTTCAGGCAGCGAGTGGGCATTGCGCAGGCGATCCTGCACGAGCCAGAAGTCCTGATCCTGGATGAGCCGACGATCGGCATCGACCCCGTTCAGGTCGTGGAGACGCGCGGCCTGATCTCAGAACTCGCGGGCGACCACACGCTGATTCTGAGCTCGCACATCCTTCCGGAGGTGAGCGCCATCTGCAAGCGTGTGCTCGTGATCCACGAGGGCCGGATCGTGGCCGACGACGAGCCGCGAAACCTCTCCGAAAAGCTTCAGCACACCGAACGCATCCAGCTGGCAGTCAGGGGACCGGAGCCGAAGGACGTCGTGGGCGCCCTGCGCTCCCTGCCGATCGTGGTCGACGTCAGGAACGATACTTCCGCCGAGGCCAGGCGGATCAGCGCCGACGGCGCCCTCAGCTTCGTGGTCGACGCCAGGCCGGGCGGGCATGCGGTTGAGCACGTGGCCAGTACGGTGGTGGGCAAGGGCTGGGGGCTGGTCAACCTCCACCCGCTTCCGCTAACGCTCGAGGAGATATTCCTCCAGCTCACCACCAAAGAGGATCTCGGGAACTAGCCCATGCGAACGTCGCTCGTCAACATTCGATACATCGCGCTCAAAGAGATCCGCACCTACTTCTCGTCGCCGATGGCGTACGTCGTCGCGGCGGCCTTCCTGGCGATCACCGGCTTCTTCTTCGTCGCATCGGTGTCGGACGCCTTTTCCGAAGCCAGCATCCGCGGGTTCGCGGCCGGGGCGATCTTCTTCATGATCTTCCTGTCGCCGGCGCTGACGATGCGATTGCTGTCGGAAGAGCAGAAGCTGGGCACGCTCGAATTGCTGCTGACTTCCCCCCTGCGCGAGATAGAAATCGTCCTCGGGAAATTCATCGCCGCGTTCGTGATGCTCACGATCATGGTGGCGGGCACGCTGTACTACGTCGTCGTGCTGTTCGCCTACGGCGTCCCGGACGTCGGTCCGCTCCTGACGGGCTACCTGGGCATCCTGCTCTACGGCGGCGCGACCCTCGCGGTCGGCCTGATGGCCTCGGCGGTGACGCCCAACCAGCTGGTCGCCCTAGTGGGCGGCGCGGGGATACTCACGGCCTTCAC
Organism: Chloroflexota bacterium; assembly: GCA_016189845.1. GTDB lineage: Bacteria > Chloroflexota > Dehalococcoidia > Lucifugimonadales > Lucifugimonadaceae > VGZT01. The sequence continues at coordinate 1,385 of JACPRT010000007.1, forward strand.
GGTGATCGACTTCGTGAGCCAGCGCGTCGGCGGCGTGTCGGCCCAGATCGTCGACGGCTTCCAGCTCGGCAGCTCGTTCTCCACGGCCGACCCGAAGAGCTTTGGCGTTGCAGAGGGCGGGCATTTCGCCGACTTTGCCCGCGGGATCCTCTCGCCGGGCGATATCGCCTACTACATCTCGCTCACCGTCGTATTCCTGTTCCTGACGGTGATGCTGCTCGAAATGCGGAGGTGGCGTTAACTACCGATGGCAACCGAGAGCCAGCGCACGCGATCGCGCACCCGGCGGCCCGATCGCGAGGAGCCGGGCGGCAAGCGCTCGTTCCGTTCGCAGATTCGAGACAACGTAAGTTCAATTCGCCAGTTTCTCCTGGTCAGCGGGGGTGGCGCGTTCGCGTTCGGCGCGATCCTCTGGATCTTCGTCCGTGACCTCGCCGGCGTCGCGGAAATCGTCATGGCGATCGGCGGCGGGATCCTCGTCTTCGACGCCGCGATCTCTTTGCGTATCATCGGCCGGGCGCTGTTCGGCCGGCGCGGCCGGTACGGCGTCAACACGCTGATCATCGTGGCGGCGTTCGTCGCCCTCGCGGTCATCGTCAACTTCTTCTTGTGGTGGCTCTCGAATCGCCCCAACCCACCCGGTTGGGTCCGGATCGACACGACCGCAACAAAGCAGTTCCTGCTCTCCGACCAGGCGCTCGTGGTCCTCGAAAACATGAACGAGGACGTGCGGGCCACGGTGTTCTGGGTTACCACCAGGCCCGAGAACGCGGCCGCCTGGCAGCGCACCCGCGACCTGCTGGCCGAGTTCAAGCGGAGGTCGCAGGGGAAGTTCGACTTCGAACTCGTCGACCCCGAATTCGCGCCGAACCGCGCGGCCTCGTTCGGCGTCACGCAGCACCCGGCCATCGTGCTGGAAGGCGTGGAGACCCGCCGTACGGAAATCGTCATGAGCGCGGCGCCGGGAAGCCCGGTGACGTCGTTCGGCGAGCAGGAAATCACGACCGGCCTGCTCGTGGTCAACCGGGTCAGGCAGAAGCTCGTGTTCTTCATCACCGGACACGGGGAGCGAGAGATCACCAAGACCACCGACACCAACGACGCGTTCTCACGGGCCTCCGAGGCGCTCATTCGCGACAACTACGCGGTGGCATCGATCACTCTGCAGGAACTGGGTCCCGTGGTCTTCTCCGACGACCCGGCCGCGGAGGCAAGCTTCCCGGCCGCGCTCGTGTTCGCCGGGCCGGTCAGCGACCTTCTGGCGGGCGAGCAGGCGGTCCTCGTCGAGTATCTGCGTCAGGGCGGCAACGCGCTGTTCCTGTTCGATCCGAATCCTCCGCCCACCTTCCAGGAAGTCGCCGGGGTCTATGGCCTCACGATCGGCCAGCATGAGCTCGTCGACACGGCCAGCTTCGTCGCGCCGAATCCTTTTTTCCTCCAGGTGAAGAAGTCGAACCAGCAGTTCTCACCGAATCACCGGATTACGGCGCCCCTCGACGTCGCCTACCTCCCTGGCACCGCTTTCATCGGCCGTACGGTCTCCGAAGAGACGGTGCCGCTGACAGACGATGGACGGCCCACGATCGTCCACGAGGTTCTGGCGACGACCACGCTCAACAGCTGGGAAGAGTCCGACCCGGACGACATCGGATTCGACGTGAACAAGGACGTCCCGGGACCGCTGCCGATCGCGGTGTCCGCGCAGGCGGTGGCGCCTATCGGGCAGCAGCCGATCAGGAAGGAAGACGGCTCCCTGGTGACGACCAACCTGGTCCTCATCGGCGACGCCGACTTCGCAAGCAACTCGTTTTTCTCTTCTGCCAAGAACGGAGACCTGCTCGCAAACTCGGTCAACTGGCTGGTCCGCGACTATGAGCTGATCTCGATCCGGCCCAAGACCAAGGTATTCCGCGAGCTGGTACTGACAACCCGGGAGCGCGACTTCGTCCGCTGGACCGGCTGGTTGCTGATGCCGGTGCTGATTGGCGGCACCGGGGTATTCATGTACTGGCGGAGGCGCTAGAGAGTGAGCCTCAGGATCTCACTGGTCCTCATCATCGTCGTGTCGTACGTGAGCATCGCCGGCGCGTGGCTCGTGAAGAACCCGCCATTTGCCGCCAAAGACGAAGAGGACCTGCCGTTCTTCTACACCCTCTCGCCCGACGACATCCGCAAGATCCAGGTCAAGACGCCGAAGTCGGATGAGACGTTCACCGCAACGTTCCCGCAGGAAGGGTCCGGCAGCAGCGTCTGGTATTTTGACGAGCCTGCGGGGATACCGGTCAACTTCGACCGCTGGGGCGGTATCACGTTCCTGCTCGGTGGCCCGAAGACACAGCGAGTGCTTGCCGAATCGTTCGACAACCCTTCTCAATACGGCCTGGACCGGCCGACCGTCCAGGTCACGCTGACGCTGCGCGACGGCAGCCTGCGGACGCTGAGGCTGGGTGCGCCGACCCCCGACCGGGGCGCCCATTACGCCCAGATGGAAGGCTTCCCCCAGCTCGTGCTGGTCGACTCCTCCTGGGGCGACGTGCTGTCTCGCCTGGCCGACGAACCGCCGCTCCCCATCTGGTATTACACGTTCGAGGTCGAGAAGGTGCATGAGATCCTCTTCTACCTCAAGAACGACGTCGCGCGCGGGTATTCGGTCAACGACGACACGAACGCGTGGGTCACGTGCCCGATACCCATCGTCGGAAACCCGTGCGAGGGCACGGAGAGCATCGACGATGAGAAGTTGAAGCAGGCCCTCGATCTCGTCGCCCACCCGGAGTTCACACGCGTCGAGAAGGTCGCGCGGTCGATCGAGGAAGCCAAGCACGAGCAGTACGGCCTCGATCTGGACGCGCCGTACATCACGATCAGGATCGAAACCGTGAAACCGAACGGCGTCACCGAGGTCACCCTCACGACGCTGACCCTCGGTAAGCTGACGCCCGACGGCGCCGAGATGTATTTTCTGGCGAACGAGCAGCCCACGGTGGCTCTCGTGAACGCCGGCTGGGGGACAAAGGTCAAGGCGCTGTTCGACGAGTCGTTCACCCCGCAGCGATAGAATCGGCCCGCCATGTACGGCGAAATAGTCTCGGTCGGCCACGAGCTGCTGATGGGCGAGATCGTCGACACCAACACGTCGTATCTCGCGCAGCGCTTTGTGGAAGCCGGCATCACGCCTCGCTACGCCTCACAGGTCGGCGACGACCTGGGCCACCTCGTAGAGGCTTTCGGCCGTGCGCACGCCCGGTCGGACGTCGTCGTCTCGACCGGAGGGCTCGGTCCGACTTCCGATGACCTGACCCGGGAGGCGGTCGCAAAGGTCATGGGCGAGGAGATGCGAGTCGACCCCGCTTCGCTTGTATGGCTCGAAGGCGTGTTCAAGCAGCGCGGCATTGAGATGCCGAAGACGAACATCAAGCAGGCGACGTTGATACCGTCGGCGACCTCGATCCCGAACCCGACGGGTACCGCGCCAGGCTGGTGGGTGGAGCGGGATGGCCGGCACATCGTCCTGCTCCCCGGTCCGCCCAGGGAACTCCAGCTCATGTGGGAGAAGACGGTTGGTCCTCGCCTGGCGAGGGCCGCTGGCGGCGGGGTCGTGGTGACCAGGACGATCAAGACTTTTGGCATGACCGAGGGCGGGATCGACGAGATGCTGACCCACCTCTTCGGGCGGGCCAATCCCTATCTGGGCATCTACGCCAGGCCCGATGGCATCCACC
>JACPRT010000077.1 GCA_016189845.1 Chloroflexota bacterium
CGCCGATGTCTGGGCCGGGATCGTCGTGACCCTCGTGCGGGGCGCCGGCGAGACCCCCAGGTACATGATCGCCATGGTCGAGAACATCACTGAGCGAAAGTCGTCAGAGGAGGCGGCGCGCAGGCTCGTTGAAGAGGAGCAGCTTGCAGGTAGGCTCGATGCCCGGAACCGCGAGCTCCAGCGAGTCCACGAGGCTCGTGGCGAGTTCCTTTCCGCGGTTTCCCACGAGCTCAAGACTCCCCTCGCGAGCATCCTGGCATTCGCCGACATCCTCGCCCGCAACCAACCAGGGAACCTGACGCAACGCCAGCAGGACCACCTGGGTGCGATCCAGCGGAACTGTCGGTCGCTGGAGACGCTGATCAACGACCTCCTCGACCTGTCCCGTTTCGACGCCGGCAGGTTCGAACTCACCAAGCGGCTGTTCAAGGCCGACGACCTCTTCACCGAAACGGTCAGGAGCTTCGCCCCGATCTTTTCGCAGAAGAACCAGTCCCTCGTCACCGACATCCAGCTCGGCGACATTCGCCTGGAGGCGGACCGGGAACGGCTCGGCCAGGTGCTCGCCAACCTGCTGAGCAACGCCTCCAAGTACTCGCCGGCCGGCAAGATCGTGACCCTCAAGGCCCGCGCGGTCGACGGCGTGATCTGCGTGGAGGTCGAGGACCGGGGGATCGGGATCCGGCCCGCGGACATGGCCCGCATCTTCACACCGTTCTTCCGTTCGGACGACCCTGCGACCAGGAAGGTACCTGGCACCGGCCTTGGGCTTGCGATCGTGAAGTCGATCATCGAACTCCACGGTGGCGAGGTGACCGCTTCGAGCGAGCCCGGCTGCGGCAGCAAGTTCGGGTTCAAGGTCCCCGGCGTCCTGGCTGCGTAGCTTCGTCAGCTTGCCTCGCAAGCGAATTCGTCCCACCCGCGATATGCTCATTACGCGAGCGGGAATGATTCAACTGTGAGGAACCGATGCCAGCACAACCGCTGGGACGCATTGAGCGGCCGGAAGCCGCGGTCATCCTGGGCGAAAGGAAGCTCTACGTCGCAGCGCTCATCTACCCCATTCCTGGCGCCCCCGGCGGGTTTTCCGATCGCCTTTCCGCGTACTGGAAGGCGATCGACGACCATGTAGGGCGTTTGGAGTCCCGCGCAGGTATCGTGAAGCACATCTTCCATGAGGGGATCGCAGACGCGGCCGACGCCGGCCTCGAGGCGGTCAAAGAGGTCAACGAGCCGGCGCATTCGTTGATCAAGTCACGCGTCGACGCCGGCGCGGATTTCGAAGCGCTCGAGGACGACGAGGCCTTTGCGGAGGCCGTCGACTGGAGCCGCTGCGTCCAGCTCGGCTTCATGAGCCGAAAAGTCGCCGAGACCGTCAGCGAGGCCTATCGAAAAGCCACGGAAGCCCGCTTCGACCACATGAAGAAGACGATCGAAGAGAGCCTCGGTCAGTCGGAGGCGGGTCTCCTGATCGCGGCTTCCACGCGCGGCCTCCAGCTCTCGGCATCGATCAACGTCTACAACGTCGTCCCGCCACAGCTGGACGAGCTCATGCGGTGGCTCCGGGACGCTGCGGCCCAGGGCGCAGAAGGCGCTGCGCCGGAGGCTGGAGAACCAGAGCATGACGCGGAACCCGCCCCGCCGCAGGCCGGCAAGCTATGGACGCCCGGCCATTGAACACGGCTGCTCCCGCCCCCGTCTCGGGGCCGGCGGGGCCGATCAGCTTGTACGTCCACATCCCGTTCTGCGCGACCAAGTGCCCCTATTGCGACTTCAATACCTACGCGCGGATCGAACCGCTGATTCCTGGCTACGTAGAGGCTCTCGCCACGGAGTTGAGAGCGTGGGGATCTCTGCTCGATCGGCCAGAGGTGTCGACGATCTTCTTCGGCGGCGGTACGCCGTCGTATCTGCCGGCCGGCGCGCTTGCGCGTCTCACCGAGACGATTCGCCTGGGATTCGCGGTTGCCGCCGACGCCGAGGTCACGGCTGAGGCGAATCCCGACGACTGCACGCCTGAGCGCCTCGAGTCGATGCGGGCTGCCGGCATCAACCGGATCAGCCTGGGCGTCCAGAGCCTGGACGACGGTCTACTGAAGGTGCTGGGACGCAGGCACGATTCATCGCAGGCTATTCGGGCTTTTGGCGCGGCGAGGGCGGCAGGATTCGCAAACGCCAGCCTCGATCTGATGTTCGGGCTCCCCGGGCAGACCATGGCCCAGTGGACTTCCACATTCGAGAAGGCCCTCGCTCTCGGCCCGGACCACGTCTCCATGTACGGGCTGACCGTGGAACCCAACACTGCCTTCGCGTCTGACATCGCCGCGGGCCGACTCGCCACCCCCGACGGCGACCTCGCCGCGGACATGTACGAGTTCGCCATCGATCGCATGTCACGCCTGGGCTATCGGCACTACGAGATATCCAACTGGGCCCTTCCGGGCCGGGAGAGCCGGCACAACCTCGCATACTGGCGGAACGCGGCCTACCTGGGCGCCGGCCCGGGCGCGCACTCGTATCTGGGCCAGTGGCGATTCGCCAACCTCAAGTCGCCGAGGGAGTACATCCGCCGGACATCTGAGCTCGCGCACCTCCCGCCACGTGCCTTCCCGTCTCGAACGCCCACCCAAGGGTCGATCCTCGCAGCCATCGAACAGGTGCGCGCCGCCGGGGTCTTGGAGTCGGTCGAGGCGATCGCTCCGCCGCTCGAGATGGCCGAGACGATGATGATGGGACTGCGCCTGGACGACGGCATCGACGCGCAGGCGTTCCGCGATAGGTTCGGCGTTGCCGTGGACACGGTCTACGGGAGCGAGATACGCGAGCTTGTGGGGCTCGGGCTGATCGAGTTCGACATGCGCGGCGTCCGCCTGACGGCGCGTGGCCAACTCCTCGGTAACGAGGTCTTCCAACGGTTCATGCTCGTGCCACAGCGCGCCTGAGACCTGCCGCCAATGTTCGTCATCGGGACCGCAGGACACGTCGACCATGGCAAATCGACCCTCGTGCGCGCGCTCACCGGCATCGACCCCGACCGTCTCCCCGAGGAGAAGGAACGCGGGATGACGATCGAGCTCGGGTTCGCATGGCTGACGCTGCCAGGGGGTCTGGAGGTGAGCGTCGTCGACGTCCCCGGTCACGAGCGCTTCATCAAGCACATGCTGATGGGAGTGGGCGGGATCGACGTCGCGCTCCTGGTCGTGGCCGCGGACGAGGGCGTGATGCCCCAGACCAGGGAGCATGTCGCCATCATCGACCTCCTGCGAATCGGCCGCGGTGTGGTCGCTCTCACGAAGCGGGAGCTCGTCGATTCCGAATGGCTGGGCCTGGTCGCCTCGGACGTCAACGACCTGCTCAAGGGGACCTCGATCGAAGGCGCAACGGTGGTCCCGGTGTCGGCCGAGACCGGCGAAGGGCTGGATGAGCTGAAAGCGACCCTGGAGAAGTCCCTTCGGGACCTGCCGGGGAGGCGGGACGTGGGACGGCCGAGGCTGCCGGTCGACCGCTCATTCACGATGTCCGGTTTTGGCACGGTCGTGACAGGAACGTTGCAGGATGGCCGGCTGCGAGTCGGGCAGGAAGTCGAGGTCCTGCCATCGGCCACGGTGGCGCGCGTGCGAGGCCTCCAGACCCACCGGAAGACGGTCGACGAGGCGCTGCCGGGCACCCGCGTCGCGGTCAACCTGTCGGGCGTCAGCTACGAGCAGATCAAGCGTGGCGACATCCTCACGATCGCGCGCTGGCTGAAACCGACCGAAGCATTCGACGCCTCCCTGCGCGTCATCCCGCACGCCCCCCGCCCGGTGAAGCACAACGCACGGATGACCCTGTATACAGGCGCCGTCGAGGTCGATGCCACGCTGAGACTGCTCGACGCGAACGAGCTGAAGGCGGGGGACTCCGGCTGGGTCCAGGTCAAGGTCGACCAGCCGGTGGCGGTGGTGAGGGGCGATTACTTCATAGTGCGCGACTCGGTCACGACGCTGGCGGGCGGCAACGTCGTAGACCCGTTCGCGGGCCGGCACAAGAGGTTCGACCCAGCCACGCTTCAGAGGCTGGCGACGCTGGCCCGCGGGTCGGAGCAGGACCTGATCGTGTCGGCCCTCGAAGCAATCGAACCCGCATCCCTGGCGGGCCTGTCGACCAAGGCCAATCTGTCCGCCGATCGTGCAAGCGAGCTGGCCCGGGCTGCGATCGAGCAGCGATTGATCGTAGCGGTTGGACCGGGCATGGAGACGCTGTTCACAGCGGCAGGCTGGGCCGCGAGGGCCAACACCGCCCGTGACTCACTCCAGGCGTACCACCGCCAGTACCCGCTGCGGCCCGGCATGCCGCGCGAAGAGCTGCGCAACCGGCTTAACCTGAAGGCAGGCCCGTTCCTGCAGGTCCTGGCCCGGCTCGCAGAAGAGGCGGTGCTCGTGGCCGACGATGCCCATGTCAGGCTTCCGGGGTTTTCACCCGCCTTCACGGGGCAGCAGAAGGCGGTCGTCGACTCCTATGTCGCCTCGCTCGGCGAAAGCCCGTTCACTCCGCCAACCGGCCAGAAGATCGACCTCGAGGTCGTGAACGCCCTGGTCATGCAGGGGCTTGTGATCAAGGCCAACGAGGACGTCGTGTTCCTCAAGACGGCCTACGACGAGATGTCGGCGCGGGTCGTAGAGCGCATAAAGGCCACCGGCAAGGTGAGCGTCTCGGACGTCCGCGACATGTTCGGCCAGAGCCGCAAGTACATCCTCGCGCTGCTCGAACACATGGACCGCCTCCAGGTGACCAGGCGGGTCGGCGACGACCGCGTCCTGCGATAATCCGCCCGGCCAGTCCAGGAGGTGGAGGTGGGCAGGTCCGAGGCCGAAGCGGCGCTGCTGATCGCGCTCAGGCCCGCGTCTCAGTCGGTATCGGCGATATCGTCGCTGTTGCGCGAGGTCCAGGCGGCGCTGCGCGGGGCCGCCCGCGCCACGCCCGAATGCGCCCACCTGTTCGAATCCGACCAGTCGCCCGTCCTCGTGGTGCGCTTCGCGGACGCAGGCGATGGCGTGACCATCGGATTCACGTTCGTGGACCCCTCGACGCGCTCCCCGCTCCTCGAATCCTCCGCCGCGGTCGTTCGCAGGTTCATCCGGGCCATGGAAGAGGTGCTGAAGAGCAGGCCGCAGCGCACGCTGTGGGGGCCGCCCGCAGTGACCGGCCGGCGCAGGCCTGCCGACGGCGAACGCGACTCGGTCGCAGAGCGGGCCGCGGTCGTCCTGACGGAGTTAGGCCGCTTTCCTGCTGTGACGATAAGCGGCGGCGGACGGCGCATACAGATCGAAGGCGAGACCGCCGAGATCCTCTAGCCGGTCCCTTTAGCCCATCCCCAGGTCGTACAGCTCGTGGTCGTCCATCCCAAAATGGTGCGCGATCTCGTGCATCACGGTCACACGCACCTCGTCGACGACTTCATCCGGGGACTCGCACATCTCCTCGATCGGCCGCTTGA
>JACPRT010000078.1 GCA_016189845.1 Chloroflexota bacterium
GCTGTTTCAGATATGACGCGTGATACCACAATTTGCGTGTCCCAAAACGACGCTCCTCCCGCTCCCGCCCGCCTCTCCGGCGAAGAGCCTGTTCGAATCTCGGGGGAGCCAACGCCTATCCCCGCTTCGTCCGTGCCTCCGGCAGTCGGTCGCGCAGCCTCAGTTCTGCGACAGTCCCCTTGAACCAGGCGATGACTTCCGGGTGATACGGGATGCCATTGACGGAGCGGTCCATCTCCGCCTCGTGCTCCGGCAGGCCGGCATAGACCACGCGCTCATGTCCGGGCGCAGGCGGCGTCTCACGCAGGCCTTCCATGAAGTCGTCCATGTCGGACTTGAACTTCGCAAGGTCAGTGAACGCCGCTACCTTGATGGCCATGAAGAAATGCGACGCCTTACCCCGGTTCTTGAACCCCGGTCCGGTCCCGGACAGGACCCCGCACAGGATGTCGACCATCACGCTGAGCCCGTATCCCTTGTGCGAACCGATCTCGCGGGTCGCCCCGAGGGGCAACATCAGGTAGTCCTCCGGAATCGGGCGCGTGTCCATGATCGGCGTGCCGTCCGGCTCTGCGATCCATCCCGGCATGGCGGGCACTCCCAGTCGTTTCGCGAGCGCGATCTTGTTCCCCGCCACCGAACTTGTCGAAGCGTCGAAGACGAACGGAGGCTCCTTACGTGTCGGGGCGGCAAAGGCGATCGGGTTCAGCCCGATCATGGGCTTCGCCCCGAAGGTTGGAACGACGCGGTTGCCGCCTACGGTCATGGCCATGCCGATCATGTCGTGACGCAGCGCGATCTGGGCGTGGTACGCGGCGGCGCCGAAGTGGCGGCCGTTGGTGCACGTCACGACACCGGCGCCCGACCGCCCAGCCTTCTCGATGGCGATCTTCATCGCCTGCGGTCCGACCGCGAGCCCGAGACCCCGATCGCAGTCGATGGTCGCCCCGCTCGCGCTCTCCCTGATGACCCGCCAGTTCGGTCTGGGATTGATCGACCCCTTGCCAAAACCTTCGACATACGACCGCATCATGTTGCTGACACCGTGGCTTTCGATGCCTCGAATGTCGGCATACATGAGCGCATCTGCGGATTGCCTGGCATCCGTCTGGGCCATCCCCATCTTCATGAAGATGTCCTCGACTGTCGACCGCATGTCCTGTTGCAGGACCCGGACCGCGATGTCCTCCGGGACATGAAATTGCTCTAGCACAGTCGCGACCTCACATGAACGACCGTATGAAGGATCGTAACGTCACAGGCGTCAGAGAAGGGTGCATTGACGTTGGCCCCGTCTACCCGTTGGGCTTTACCACCAGCTTGACCCCGCGTCCCTGTCCGGAGTCGTAGATCGCATCGTAGGCGCGCTCGAGCGGGTAGCGGGCGCTGATGACGCCCTTGAGGTTCAGCTCGGGCAATAGCTGGAGGGTCTTCTTGAAGTAGTTCCCGCGTCCGAATGCACCACGCAGGCCGATCTCCCGGTAATGGAAGTCGTACAGGTCCGACGGCAGATTGCTCTCCTGTGGACACACCCCGATCATCAGCACATTGCCCCTGGGCCTCGTCAGCGACACGCACCTCGCCACGAGCTCCGGCTTGCCGACCACCTCCGCGGCCAGGTGCACGCCGCGCCCGTTCGTGGCCCGCATGACGACCTCCTTGAGGTCCTCGCTGCGCGGGTCATTCAGGATGTCGGCGCCCATCTGGCGCCCGAGCTCCCGCCTCGCGGCGACCGGCTCGGAAAGGATGACGGTGCGCGCACCGCGACGCTTGAGGAAGGCCAGCGTGAACAACCCCATGATGCCGCCGCCGATGACCAGGACGACCGCGTCTTTCGGCATCGGGAACATGAAAGAGCCGGACAGGCAGCACGAAGCCGGCTCGGTAAGGGCGGCAGTCTCGAGGTCGAGCCCTTCGGGAACGCTGTGCGCCGACTGCGAAGGCCCGACCGCGTACTCGGCTAGCGCGCCGCTCGTGCGCTGGGCGTTCTGGCACCGGCTTATCGTCCATTCACGGCAGTTGTCGCACTTGCCGCAATGGCTGGAGATGTCCGAGACGACCCTCTCGCCGACCCGGCGCTTCGGTACGCCCTTGCCGACGTCAGCGATCGTCCCGCTGAACTCGTGACCGAGCACCAGCGGAGGCGTCGATGGAAACAGGCCTTGCGTAATGTGGACGTCGGTCCCGCACACGCCGACGGTGTCGACCTTCAAGACGACCTGGCCGGGACCGGGCGCAGGATCGGGACGCTCCTCGATCAAGAACTTCGCACCGCCGTGCCAGACCGCGGCTCTCATGCCGTTGCTCCTTGTCGCGAGTTCGTTGTGTGGACCGCCGTCGTGCGGCGGGCCCGGGGAGTATAGCCGTCGTGGACAGCGCATTCGGGCGAGAGTACATTCGGGGCAAAATCACGATCAACTAGATGGAGTAGCTTCAGTGAAGGGTCGAACCGCGATCTCGGAGGGGCCGAAAATACCGTTCGCGATCGAAGAGCTTCCGGTGCCAGAAGTCCAGCCCGGCTCGGTGCTGATCAAGAATTCTGGCGCTGCCATCTGCGGCTCCGACCTCCACGGTTGGCGGGGCGACAGCGATGGCCCGGTGGTGCGCCGCAAGCGCATCCCCGGCCACGAGTTCACGGGCCGCGTGCACTCGCTCGGGAAGGACGTAGCGACCGACTCCCTCCGCCGTTCTCTCAAGGAAGGCGATCGCGTCGTGTTCCCGTTCTTCTTCCCTTGCATGCGGTGCTACCACTGCCTCCGAGACCAGCTGCACGTCTGCCAGCATCGCTTCCGCAACAACATCGTCTACAAGTTCGAGGATTACCCGTACTGCGACGGTGGCTTCGCCGACTACTTCATGCTCAAGCCGGGGCATTTCGTCTTCAAGGTCCCCGATGGCATCCCCGACAGGGTGCTGGCCACCGTGAACTGCTCGATGGCGCAGGTGATGTTCGGCCTCCATCTGGCGCAGCCACGCCAGGGCGACGCAGTCGTAGTCCAGGGCGCAGGCGGCCTCGGCATCTACGCGATCGCATGCGCCGCGGAGGCGGGCGCATCGCAAGTGATCGCCATCGACGGGCAGAAGGCCCGTCTGGACCTTGCGAAGAAGTGCGGCGCGACGGCGACGGTAGACCTCACGGAGTTCACGACTCCCCAGGCGCGCGTCGACCGTGTCCGCGAGCTAACCGGTGGCATCGGCGCCGACATCGGGATCGAGGTCGTCGGAGTGGCCGCCGCGGCGCTGGAAGGGCTCGACATGGTGCGCATGGGCGGCACCTACGTTGACATCGGTAACATCTCGGGCGGCAGCTACACGCTCACGGGCAACAAGGTGATCAGCCGGCAGACGAAGTGGATCGGGCTCCAGCATTACAACCCCTGGATACTGGAGTCGTGCCTGCAGATGCTCGTACGCACGAAGGACAAGTACCCGCTCTGGGACCTGGTCTCGCACACCTTTCCGTTAGAGAAGATGACGGAGGCGTTCGAGACGGCCGAGTGGGTCGGCAAGCAGAAGGGGTCGCCGGCAACCCGGATCGTCGTCACGATCTGAGGGTTGGCGAATGGCAATTCCCAACCCCGGCGTGGGGCTCCTCCCCGGCGTGGGTGCTTCCTAAATGGCTTTCGAAAAAGTGATAGCGCCGGTGATATCGGTTCTTCGAAGGGCCGCTGGCGACTAGCGCCGCGACCCGGCCTTCGCTTTGCCGCCGCTCATCCACGCGGCCGCCTTCTTTGCCACGGCGGGGGTATCAAACTTCTCGCGGAACTCAGCGAAGTAGCGCCGCACGCCTTGCGTGCCCAGGAACAGCGGGCTGCTGACGTTCATGAACCGGTAGCCGATCTCGATCCAGCGCCGGCAGTCTTCAGGGTCGCCCCACGTGGTCCCGAGCGCCTTGCCGGTGCCCTTCACGCGGTCGACCATCTCCAGCATGATCTTCTCGACCTTCGGGTGATGGATCCTGCCGGGTACGCCCAGCGACGCCGAAAGGTCGGTCGGGCCAACCAGGAGCACGTCGAAGTGATCGAGCGCGAGAACCTCATCCACCTTCTCGTAGGCCTCGACGCTTTCCATCTGGATTATCAGCAGCGTCTCGTCGTTGGCATGCTTGATGACGTCGTCCTGGGTCAGGCCCATCATGCCGCCAAACCAGGGTGCGATCCCGCGTTCGCCCACCGGCGGGTATTTGGAATACCGGACCGCGTCCCGCGCCTCTTCGGGGTTATCGACCTGCGGCACCATGACTCCGACCGCGCCGACGTCATAGGCCTTCTTTATGTCCCCGGGATCGTTCCATGGGACTCTGATCACCCCTGCGACTCCCGCCTGCCTGGCCATCACGCAGATCGGACCGACCGACTCCGTCCCCCACGGCGAATGCTCCTGGTCGATCCATACCCAGTCCGGCTTTGTGGCGAATACCGCCGCGGCAACATGCGGCTCCCTCGAGAACATTCCGGTCCCAAGGCAGAGCCCGCCGGCCTTCAACCGCTTCTTGATGTCGCTCGGGTACATTTGGCCCTCGATTCGCCCGGCTGGTTTCTCGCATGCAACGGCACGGCATCTTATAGGATTCCGGCATTAGGAATGCGCCATAGGACCGCCGTCCGCCCGGGCCGCTTGCGAGCCGCTAGCGAGCCGCGATGCGATAGACCCCGGGCACCTGGCCCGCGCCGCCGAACGACGTGACATAGAGCTCGCCGTCGCCATCCTCCCCAAACGACGGGATAAGACGCCCGGTATCTGCCACCAGCCTCGGGCCGGCACCGACCTTGCCGTCCCGAAAACGCAGCCCCCAGATCAGACCGGAGCAATAGTCTGCATACAGATAGACGCCGGCCAGCGCCGGATGCTCGTGCCCTCGATAGACGTACCCGCCGGTCACCGCGCAACCGAACTGGCCGGTCCGGTATTCGGCCAGGGGCGTGACCAGTCCCGTTGGATCGCACTGCTCACTTCTGAAGCAATGGCCTCCCTCCATGACGTTCCACCCGTAGTTGGCGCCCTTCACGATGAGGTCAATCTCTTCCCAGGCGTTCTGCCCCAC
>JACPRT010000079.1 GCA_016189845.1 Chloroflexota bacterium
ACAGGCACCGCTCCATCGGAAGCCTCAGCGCAGCACACGCCGCCAGAACCGAACTCACGCCCGGGACAAGGTCCACGACGTCGACGCGCGACCGGACTCTGTCAATCAGCTCGGATGCCGAGAAGGTGACGTCGCCCCACACGCACACGACGCAGGTCAGGCCCGCTCGGGCCTTCTCGGCGAGATCATCCAGGCGCTCTTCCTGGTCGGCGTAACGTATCGTGACAACTTCCCCCGAGATCCACCGCCGCACGCTGGCAATTACGGTCTCAAAGCCGGCGACCACCTGCGCGCGTTCCAGGAGGTCCTTTGCCTTGACGGTCAGCAAGCCGGGATCGCCCGGCCCGACACCTACGACCGTAACGCGACTCACGGCACCGTGATCTCCCTCGGCGCTCCCGCGACGATCGCGCCGCCATCGACCAGTCTCTGAAGGTAAACGCGCTCCAGCCCCGGCAGTCTGTCCAAAGCCTTTGCCTTCGCGAATTCCGCTCGATCTCGATCGCCATCGAACAGCAGCCCAAGCACACTACCGCTGTGGGCTACATTTACGCCTACGGAACGCAATTCGCGTCCGAACTGCATCACCGCATCAAGCTGCGGCTTGGGAAGGATCGCCTGGTGCGCCAGAGAACTGATCGTGGCGCCTTCGCCCACCATCTCTGCCGAACCAGACTTGATCCCGTTTTCAACCAGCGCGGCCGCCTTCCTCCACCGCGACTCCAGTCGCTGAAGCTCGGCTGTTCGGTCGGTCAGGTTGAAGGCGACTGTGTCTATGATGCCACCGAAGTCGAGCACCAGCACATGCATCGGCGGCGCCCTCCCGATCACCCTTCGCGCCTTCCCGTTCCGATGGTCGAAGAGAGCTATCCCCGGATACATGAGGCCATCGCTCGGCTCGACCTGGAGCGCAATGTCCGCAACGGTGTTTGGAGGGACGTCGCTCCCGAACGCGGCAAAAATGCCAGACACGGTCGCGACCACATCCGCGGTGCTGCTTGCCATGCCTTTCCCGCGGGGCAGCTCGCTCACCACCGATAGCACGGCATCCGAGTTGCTGCCGAAGCGGGAAAGCGCGATCGTCGCCGCTCGTCCTGCCTTAGGGCAGTCTTGAGCGCCGTGAACTCTCCCGGAACCGGGCACAAGTTTGACCTGGACCGTGGCGTAGAGGTCGACCGGGCAAGTGATATGGAAGTGAACGTCGTCTAGCGTTCCCTGCACGAGTTCGCCACAGCTACCCGGCACCCGGGCGAACCCCGCTCGACCAGGAGGCTCAACCGCGCCCGCTGAGGCGTTCTTCAATTTCGCTCAAGTTGCGCGCGCCCAGGGACTTGAGTTCGAGCGCCAGGCCTGCGACAACCAGATACACGCGATCGGCGCGCCGGGCGAATATCTGGTTGACCGCCCCGAGCGCGTCACGGTACGCCCGTCCGAGCGGCGTTGGCGGCACTACGCCGAGACCCACCTCGTTGCTTACCACGATCCATGACGAGGCATCGCGCCGGTACAGATCGACCAGTTGTTCCGCCGCGCCGCAGGCAAGCGATCCATCATCTTCGCCTTCCTTGAGGAGCAGATTGCTGACCCAGAGGGTGAGGCAATCGAGCAACACGACGTCCGTATGGCCCGATCTGCGCGAGAGCCGTCCGGCGAGGTCCAAGGGCTCTTCAATCAACTCCCAGTGTGGCGGCCGTCGCTTGCGATGGGCGGCGATGCGTGCGGCCATGTCCGGGTCCTTCGCTTCCGCGGTAGCGACGAAGAGGACGGTCTTTCCGAGCGCTCCGGCAAGGTTCTGCGCCAGTTCGCTCTTGCCCGCCCGGGCGCCTCCTAGTATCAGGATCAGCTGCTTCGTCATCGCGGCAGTCCGACAATGCCGCGGATGAGGGCCATGTCCAGGTGCGTGCGCACGAAATCGGCCAGCTTGTCGTATTCGTGATCGGGGTCGATATCGGCCTCCGCCTCACTCAGAGGGATTCCCTTGCTATCGGCGAGAAATCCGAGCACCGACCTCCTGAATGCCCGGTTGTGGAACAGACCGTGCAGGTACGTACCGAGGGTCTTGCCTTCGGAATCGATCGCCCCATCCGGGTCGTCCGCGGGTCGCCCGGACCGGGAGGCAATCTGGAACGGCGCGTCCGGACGGTCTGACGTCGTCACACCCATGTGAATCTCGTACGCGCTCAGCCGCGCGCCCTCGCAGCCCCGCAACATTCCACTGTTGGACGCCACTCGCGCAGTGACTTGATGGACCGCCTTTTCGCGACTGAAAACCGTCGATGCCGGAAGGAGCGCCAGTCCGGCTGTCTCCTGGCGATTAGATTCCACGCCGTCCGGGTCGTGTACCCGGGTCCCCAGCATCTGGTACCCGCCGCAAATCCCGATCACGGGCACTCCGTCACTGTGGAGGCCGACAATGCGGACGTCGAGCCCGGTCTCGCGGAGCCAGTCCAGATCGGCCACCGTCGTCTTGCTGCCGGGAATCACGATCAGGTCAGGCCTGCCCAGGTCTTCTGCACCTGAGACGTACCTCAAGTGGACATCTGGCTCCCACCGCAACGGGTCGAAATCGTCGAAGTTGGCGATGTGCGGCAACCTGACGATCGCTATGTCAAGGCCGCCCTGCCGGGATGCTGCGCCGGGAGGCAGGCCAAGCGAGTCCTCCTCCGGGAGGTGGATATCCGTGAAATAGGGAAGCACACCTGCGACAGGTACTCCGGTGCGATCTCGGAGCATCTCCAGGCCTGGCTCGAGTAAGGACACGTCTCCGCGGAACTTGTTGATCACGAATGCCTTGACCAGCGCCTGTTCCTCTGGGTCGAGGAGGGCCATCGTCCCCACCAGGTGGGCAAACACGCCGCCCCGGTCGATGTCCGCGATCAACAGGACGGGAGCGCCCGCGTGGAGTGCGACGCGCATGTTCACGATGTCGTGCTGTTTCAGGTTGATCTCCGCGGGGCTTCCAGCCCCCTCGATGACGACCACATCGAACTCCCGCCGGAGCCGATCAAGGGCGCCAGTGACCGTGGACCAGAGCTCACCCTTCATCCGCTGATACTCACGGACCGAGGCCACGCCGTATGGGCGGCCCTGCACAACCACCTGCGAGCGATGGTCCGCCTCTGGCTTCAGCAGAACAGGGTTCATGTCAACGCTTGGCGCCACCCGGGCAGCCGCGGCCTGCATGGCCTGCGCGCGGCCGATCTCGCCGCCGTCGGGGGTGGCAAATGAATTGAGCGACATGTTCTGGGCCTTGAATGGGGCAACCCGCAGTCCGTCCTGGGCGAAAACCCGGCACAGGGCGGCTGCCAGCACAGATTTGCCGGCGTGGGAGCTCGTCCCCTGGACCATTACCACTTTGCCCAGACCTTCACCGCTCACCGGCTGCCTCCAGGTGGCAGGTGTCGTTCCACAGGTCCACGGTAGCGCCGTCTGCGTAGAGGCTGATCACCGACAGACTTGCCGGGGATACCTTGAGCCTCCAGAACGTCGACCGTGGCAGTTTCAGGAGCGTGACTGCCAACGCCCGGATCGAGCCGGCGTGCGCTACAACCATGGTGTCGGCCGCGTGATCTTCCGCCATTGGCCGCAGGAGAGCCTCAACTTGACGGGTGCGGTTTAAGAGGTCCGCGATGCTCTCCCCGCCGGGCGGCGCGAACCGAAGGTCGCCGCTCATGAGCCGCGCGTACAGCTCGGGCGTCCCGGCTTGCACCTCCTCGTACGACCGTCCCTCCCAATCTCCGTAATGCTGCTCCCG
>JACPRT010000070.1 GCA_016189845.1 Chloroflexota bacterium
ACCTTGCGCCGCGTATCCAGGGCGAGGTGCTAATGGTCACCGGATTGATGGACACGATCTGCCCGCCGTCGACGCAGTTCGCGGCCTACAACAAGATCAAGTCGAAGAAGTCGATGGCGCTCTATCCGGACTTCGGACACGAGAACCTGCCTCGGAACGCCGACCGGATCTTCGAGTTCCTCAGCGGTCTGTGAGCCGGTCGGCGTTGCTACGCCGGTCTCCAATTCCAGTTGGCGCAGCTACGTCAGGGACAGCCCCTCGGCAGCGGCGGAGTCGGTGAGGCGCGTGTCGAAAGACACCATGGTGACGGGCTGGCCGAGTCGATCCTGAAGATCGAGGCAACTCGCCAGCTGGATGGCGTCCCCGGCCCGTATCCGGTGGCGCTCCAGTAGTGCACGCGCACGAAGCGTTATGTTGGATGTCAGCTCAACGACCAACATCGCAGGAAGCGTTCCATCGAGGGTGGCGATGGCATGATCCCGCTCGGGAGTCGACAGGGCGCCAGATCGGACGAGACGTGCGATGCCTGACACCACCTCGACTTCTGAAAGGCGGCTGGTCGCGCGTGGACCAGAGTCCATCAACTGACGAATGCTCTGGCTTCCTGGTTCACGCACACACCGCTTGACCAGAGCGCTGGCATCGAAATACCGCATCAGAAGCCTTCTTCGCGATCTTCGATGATGGCCTGGCTGGCCAGCGCGCCGCCCCGAGGCCTGACCGGTCGATACGGGGGAAGCCGCTTTCTGGTGGGCAGCGTTACCCGGCCTTCAGCCGCCAGCTTGAGGAGGATCGCTTCGATGTCCTTCTTGGGCTTGATCGGCCTGATCTCGGCGACGGGCTCGCCGCGGTCTGTGACGACGATCGATTGACCTTCTCGCACGCGCCGAAGGTATTTGGACAGGCCTGACTTCAGTTCGCGGATGCCGACGATCTCTTTCTTGTCCATGTAGTCATTGTGACTACATCGGCGCGTTGCGTCAATCTGACCGTGGCGCGACGTGGCACCCCTGACAAGGTTGTCCGACAGACGATCGGCGAGGCGTTGGGAGCCTTCTATTCGATCCTGACGAGGCAACCGTGGCCATGTTCGTGAAGTCCATCGAAAGTTCGGCCAACGGGAACGGGAAGTGTTCCGCATCCCAGAGCCAGGTGCGGGCTGAATCGGCAGGATCAGCCCATGGCCAGGTTCGCTATCGTCCCGCCAGCCAGCGACCTGTCACGACACGCGGGGTCGTCCAGCCACAGCAAATCCGCGTTGCGCCGGTCGCTCCTCTCGCCAAGGATTGGCGGGATGCTATCACAGTGGGTTCCGGCGACCCGGTTCGGCTTCGGTCGCAAGCTACCAGACTACCGGAGAAAGTCGGCGATGCGCTCCCCGATCACGAGCGATGTGAGGTTCGTGTTCGCGCGAACGCAGTCCGGCATTATGGAAGCGTCGGCGACGCGAAGGGCCTGAGTACCATGGACGCGCCCCTGCTGATCGACCACCGCCGTCGGGTCGGTCGCCGGGCCCATCTTGCACGTGCTCGAAACGTGGTGGCTCGTGCGCACCGAGCGCAGTAGCCAGGCGTCGAGGGTTTCGTCGCTCTTCAGATCCGAATCGGCCGGGTCGATCCGTTCCTTCAAGAAGCTCTTGTAGCCTGGTGTCTCGGAAATCCTGAGACACAGTCTTACAGCTTCACGCAAGCGTGCCCTGTCCGCTGGCTCCTCCAGGTAGTTGTAGTCGAGGATTGGTTGCTGATGGGGGTCTCTCGTAGCCAGGCGCAGGCTCCCCGCGCCTCTGGCGAGATAAATCGCGGCGATCATCCCGACACCGACCGCGTCCCTCGGGGAGATGGTGTAGATCCCCGCTTCGGGGGCGTACGACAGGGGATGGATGAACATGTCGTTGCGCAGGTTCGAGCCAGTCGCCGTGTATCGCACTGCCAGCTGGATCTTCGCCGCCAGAGGGTCCTGCCTGAAATCGGGGCGAGTCCTCCATGTGACCTGGACCTGAGGATGGTCCCTCAGGTTCTTGCCGACTCCTGGCAGATCGACGACGACGTCGACGCCGGCAGATTTCAGTTCCGACGCCGGGCCGACCCCCGACAGAAGCAGCAGGTGCGGAGACCCGATGGCGCCGGCGCTGAGGATGACCTCGCCGGCGAGGACCTCGAACGTTTCGCCTCCGCTTTCCACCAGCACGCCGACCGCTTTGCGGCCATCGAACAGGACCCGATGGACAAGGCACTCGGAGCGGATGGTCAGGTTCAGGCGGTGCCGCGCGGACTGTAGATAGGTGAGTGCGGTGCTCCACCGGATGCCATCCCGGTTGTTGAACGGCGTTGGGCCCACACCGGTCGAGTCGGGGTCGTTCTGGTCCGGGGAGACCGGATAACCGAGAGCGAGACATCCATCGTGGAACGCCAGCTGGTCCGCGTTCCATTGTTCGCGCGGCCAGCGCCTTACCGGTATCGGGCCGTCGTTGCCATGAAAGTCGCCCGCGAAGTCAAGGTCTGACTCGATTTTGCGGAAGAATGGCAACAGGTCGCGGTGGCTCCATCCCCGGTTCCCGGATTCCGCCCATGAGTCGTAGTCCTCGGGCATGCCGCGCAGGAAGATTTGCGCGTTGATCGCGCTGGAGCCGCCTACGACCTTTCCACGCGGGACGACCATGTCGGGGATCTTCGTGGTCGCCCTGGCCGTAAATGCCCAGTTGTGTTTGCTTTTTTGCCCGAAAGCGCGGGCCCAGATGTTGCGGTCGACCCCGTAGCCAAACTTGATCTCGTCAGGCATCCGGTCAGCCGCGGGATAGTCCGGACCCGCCTCGAGCAGGAGGATCTTCCTGCCAGGGTCCTCAGACAGCCGTGCGGCAATAACGCCGCCCGTTGATCCCGAACCGACGATGATCGTGTCGTACAGGGGCCCACGGCGAGAGGTCACGGTGATGCCAGAAAAACCGGGATGCGGCGGTCTATCGGGATGCGGCCGCCTGTCCGGTAAGGCCGACGCAAGCTCCGCAAGACTCGCAGTATGGGTCTTCGATGTTGCAGATGAAGCCGCACTCGGGACACAGGACCTCGATAGCCGAGGCGCACCTGCGGCAATACTGTGCGCCGGTCAAATTCACATGTCCGCAAAACGCGCAGCGCATGTTCCACCTCCCGTTCCGTGCTGGGGCCCGGGAACACCATTGAATTTCTTTGAACCGGATGAGAGTAACACCGGGGTAACACCGATTCAAATCGGCCTGCGGACGGGCATGCTGGCCAGCGGGATGGGCAAGATCGTCCGGTCGATAGCGCCAGGCGCCCCGCCTCCACCTGACAAGATTTCGCAGATCGAGGGCATCAAGAAGCAGATACGCATAGCCGGCCGGGCGAACGCCGTGCTCGTTATCGTTGCCGTCGGTTCGATGGCTATCGCCCGGTACGTCTAGTTACCCACGAGGATCGTGGCCGAGCGCATGTCGGCCAGCTAGCCAAACAGCTAGCCGAAGAGCGGGAGCCCGTCCGTCTCCACGTCGTAGACCTCGAAGTTGCCGACGCCCTGTTCGGTCACGTAGAGCTTCTTTGTCCCTGCCGGTCCGAAACAGACGTTGGTTGGCGCGGGCCCCGCGAGCTGGATTCTGCGCGTGACCTTGCCATCCGCGCCCAGCACCGTGACGTCGCCCTGATTGACCGCTGCGACGTACAGATTGCCGTCGAGGCCGAACTTCATGCCATCGGGTCCCCGGAACCGGGCGGTCTTGGCCTCGTCCTTGATGTTGGCAAAGAGCTCGCGCCGGCCCAGGTCGCCCGCCCCTCGCAGCGCGTATCGCCACACGTTGCCATCCTGGGTGGAGGCTACGTACAGATGGCCGTCCGGGCCGAATACGATTCCATTCGCGAAGTTGAGCCCCGAGTCGAGCCTCGTCACCGATCGCGTCCGTACGTCGATCCGGAACACCCTGCCATCGGTGCGTACCGTCTCGCGCTGGTCCGCCGGGATTGAGCGCCAATCGGCGATCCGAAAGCCCGAGTCCGTCATGTAGAGGAAACCGTCCGGGCCGAACACGAGATCGTTGGGGAAGAGAAACGGGCCGCGGGAGTCTCCGGTGGCGAAGACTTCCATATCGCCGCCCATGGTGAGGCGCAGCAGCGACGGCGGGTTAACGGACTCCGCGACCCAGAGCACCCCGTCGCGGTCTATCGTGAGCCCGTTAGGGCGGCCCGTGCGAGCGATGACGCGCCGGGACCTGCCATCCGACGAAAGCCAGAGAACCCAGCCTCGATCTGGATGCATCTCAACCAGGGCCCAGTTGCCGTCGGGCAGGAGGACGGGTCCTTCGGGATTCTTGAGGTCGTCGACGAAAATCATGGCGTAGACCGGGATTTTAACTGGCGAAGCGTGGAAGCAGGGCGATAATTGACACACGAAGAAAGCGAGGCGGCGCCCGCGATGGCCTTGAAGACAAAGCACTCTGTGCTCGACGTCGCGCTGGCGCAGTTCGACGCCGCAGCCGGGCGGCTCGACCTTGCCGATGGCATGCGGGAACACCTGCGGGCGTGCAAGCGCGAGCTGGTCGTCCATTTCCCGGTGCGTCTCGACGACGGCGCCGTTGCGACCTACACCGGGATCCGCGTGCAGCACAACGTCGCCCGCGGGCCGGCCAAGGGCGGCATTCGCTACAGCCCGATGGTCGATCTCGACGAAGTACGCGCCCTCGCCATGCTGATGACCTGGAAGTGCGCGGTCGTAAATCTCCCGTTCGGAGGCGCGAAGGGCGGGGTAGAGGTCGAGCCTCGCTGGCTATCCGTAGCGGAGCCTGAACGGCTCACGCGGCGGTTCGCTACCGAGATCGCAATCGTGATCGGGTCCGAGAACGACATCCCTGCGCCCGATCTCGGCACGGACGAGCATGTCATGGACTGGATCATGGACACGATCAGCATGCATCGGGGCTATTCGATGCCGGGCGTCGTGACCGGGAAGCCGGTGCCGATCGGCGGGACGCTGGGCCGGCGTGAGGCCACTGGACGAGGTGTGGCGGTGGTGGCCAGTTCCGTCCTGGGAGCGGCGGGCAGATCGCTCGAAGACGCATCCGTTGCCATCCAGGGATTTGGCAACGTGGGCGCGAACGCGGCGAGGGCTTTCGACGCCATGGGAGCGCAGGTCGTAGCGATCAGCGACCGGTCGGGCGGCGTGTACCGGCCCGACGGTTTCGACATGGCGGTCATTGCCGACTGCCGGGACGAAATCGCCAACTGCCAGGAGCATTTCCAGGGCGACCGCGTCACCAATGCGGAGCTACTCGAGCTGCCGGTCGACCTCCTGGTGCCTGCGGCGATCGAGGGCCAGATCACCGACGAGAACGCAGGCCGCGTGAAGGCGAGGTTCGTGGTCGAAGGGGCTAACGGCCCCACGACCGACGCGGCCGATGCCATCCTCGCCGACCGCGGGATAACGGTCGTGCCGGATATCCTGGCAAACGCCGGCGGGGTGATCGTTTCATATTTCGAATGGGTGCAGGACTTCTCCAGGTATTTTTGGGACCTGGGAGAAGTGAACCGAAACATGGACCGCGTGCTGGGGCAGGCGTACGCGGAGGTCCAGGCAACCGCTCAGCGGGAACGGACGACGCTGCGTACCGCGGCGCTGATGCTTGCCGTTCGACGCGTGACCGAGGCGATCACCCTGCGCGGCTTCTACCCGTAGGCGCGGCCCGGCCCTAACGCTGCGCGGTCGACGTCTCTTTGATGAACGTCATCGCCGCCTGCGCCCTCAGATCGTTCTGGTTGCCTTCGCCGATTCCGAGCTCGCTGCAGATTCGTTCGACCTCGACATCGACCTTGCCCTCGTCCATTTGTACCCTGCGGGCGATCTCGTTCGTGCGGTAGCCGCCCGTCACGTTCTTGAGCACCAGCATCTGCCGCTCGGTCAGCTTCTCAAGCATGGAGGAGCTTCGAGGGCGCAGCAGTTCGATGATCGTGGGGTCCAGCGTGACGAGACCCCAGGTCGAACCCTCAATTGCCCGGACCAGGGCGGCGGTATCCTGCAGATTCTGTTTCAGCAGATAGGACCACCCGCCACCACGACCTTCCGCGACGCTCTGGAGATACTCCTTGTCACGGTGGGATGACAATATGACGATGCCCACTTCGGGGCGCAATGACTTGATCCTCTGCGCGGCCTCGATGCCTGTCATGCCTTCTCCGAGGTCGACGTCCATGATCACCGCGTCGGGCCGGTACTGGTAAGCATTCTTGATGCCGTCCGAGCCATTCTCGGCGGTGGAGACGACTTCGATCTGGCCGTATCCGCCCAGCGCAGTTCTCAGCAGGTCGCGGAAGAGGGCCTGGTCTTCGACGATGTTCACCCGTATCTTCCGATTGGTGACCGAATTGATGGCGAGCGTGGTACGGCTTTCGACTGTCGTCATGGCGTTTTTCCTCGTGATCACCATGCTGCCGCCGTTCGATGCCACTAGAAAAGCTCGAACGGCGTGACCTGGGAGGACCGGGAGGTTCGCGGAATGACCCAAAAGTCGCAGGGCGCGCCGGGACACGACCGCCGTAGCTTCTGGGCGTGGGGCAACGAGTCGACAGAGCCGACGGCCGAAGGGCTTCGTTCCGCGGCGCGTGAGATGTCGAAGCGGTTCGGAGTCAACCTTTCTCCCGGCCGACCGCCGGACCTGAGCGCGATTTCCCTGCGCCGCCCGCGGATTTCGCCCGGTGGCGCGATCGCCGGTTTCTGTTCGACCTCGGCATACGATCGCGCACTGCATTCCTACGGCCATAGTTTTCGAGACCGTGTAAGGAAATTCAGGGGCGAATTTTCGAACCCCCCCGACTTCGTCGCGTACCCGAATGACGAAGCGGAAGTGGCCGCCGTATTCGACTGGTGTTACGCGAACGACTGCGTGGTAATACCGTTCGGGGGAGGCTCGTCGGTGGTCGGCGGGGTGGAACCGCCAGCCGAGGCGGGCCGGGTCGCCACGCTGGATCTGACTCGTTTGCAGAGGATCCTGGAAATCGACTCGACATCACGTGCAGCCAGGATTCAGGCAGGAGCGCTGGGCCCGGCGATCGAAGCGGATCTGCGGCCTCACGGGCTGACCCTTCGACATTTTCCCCAGAGTTTCGAGTTCTCCACGCTTGGCGGATGGATCGTGACCAGGTCCGCAGGCCATTACGCGACGAACCACACGCACATAGACGACTTCGTCGAGTCGCTGCGAATGGTCACGCCCGGCGGCGTGTGGGAATCGCGGCGGTTGCCGGGGAGCGGGGCGGGTCCGGCCCCGGACCGGCTTGTCCTCGGCAGCGAGGGCATCCTGGGCGCAGTCACGGAGGCGTGGGTGCGGGTGCAGGCCAGGCCCCGCTTCAGGGAGGCGGCCGGCGTGGTCTACTCCAGCCTCGACGCGGCCGCCAGCGCGGCCCGCAGTATCGTGCAGGCCAAGCTGTGGCCCGCGAATTGCCGGGTACTCGACGAGGGCGAAGCCGGCACCAACGCCGGGATGGATGGTCGCCAGGCATTGCTGGTGCTCGGCTTCGAATCGGCGGAGTTGCCGCAGTCCGGGCGCATGCACGAAGCGCTGGAGATCGCGGTCGACTCGCACGGGAAGGTCGTCGAACGGTCTGGCGATGAGTCCGGAGGGCGCCCAGGCGCCGTCGCAGCCGGGACCTTGCCGGCCACGCAGGAACCTGGACCGGTCGAAAGGTGGCGACAGTCATTCATTCGAATGCCCTATGACTGGAACCTCTTGCTCGGCTTTGGCCTGATCAACGACACCTTCGAGACGGCGGTGACCTGGGAGCGCTGGCCGGAGTTCGATCGCAACGTTCGTAGCGCCGTGGCGAAGGCCCTGAAGGATGTCTGCGGCGGTGGGACGGTCACGTGCCGATTCACCCACGTTTACCCCGACGGACCTGCGCCGTACTACACGTTCACTGGCCTGGGCCGGGCCGGCAGCGAGCTGGAGATGTGGGCGGAGGTGAAGTCCGCGGCATCCGAGGCGGTCATCGCAGGCGGCGGAACGATCACGCATCATCACGCGGTCGGCCGCGACCACCGCCCGGGCTACGACGCCGAGCGCCCGGAGCTGTTTGCGCAAGCCCTCCGGGCGGCCAAACGTGCCGTCGACCCGCGGTGGCTCGTCAATCCCGGCGTGCTGGTCGACGCAGACCCGGATTCCGGAGCGATCGCGGGTTTTCAAAACCGGTAACTTCCGTAACGCAACCGGCCCGTGAAGGTCACACTTGGGTCACGGTTTCATCAGGGTTCCCAGGGTACCGCCCGGGATGATGGAGTCGTTGTATGCGCTCAGCCGCGCCCATGCCTCCCACCAGTTGGTGGACGCCGCGAAACGCTTGACCTGATCGAAGTCCGGGTCGGTCAGCAGCGGCCCCGTCAGTTCGAGCTCACTGCGTCCCATGACCTCGCCCGTGATGCCGTCGACCAGATGCGTCGCGAGGGGCGACCAACACCGTTTCTTCAGGTCGACCTGGCGCGTGCTTGGAGTCGAGCAGTCGTGGAGGGCCATCTTTGAGGGGACGGTCACAATCCAGCGGAACTTGAAAGAGTCGGTTCCCGCGACCGTGTCGACGCACCGGACCGTCTCTGCGTCCGCACGCTCAAAATCCCATTCGGTGCCCGGCTTGCTCGCCGCTCCTTGCGGATACGAGGCGCGTACAGCGTCGATGGCCTGTCGTGGACCCAGCGCGACCCGGGACTTCGCGGCATCGAACGTCACACACGTAAAGGTTTGCTGGCTGCGAAGCCGCGCCGGGGCCATAAACGGGTCGGAAGATACGAACCCTGCGAGCGCTTCGCCCGTATGCGCATCAACGCCGACGAGCGCAAAGCGCGCCGCCGATCCAGCGGCGGCGTTGGATCCCGTCCATCGCCCCTGCGCCTGGACCGCCCAAATTAGCGAGTCGTCCGCGGC
>JACPRT010000020.1 GCA_016189845.1 Chloroflexota bacterium
GCACCACACGGTGTACCAGTAGTCGAACGGCGGCGGGTCGAACTTCAGCTTGGCCTCCTCGACGTGCGCTCCGAGCGCCTCGAACACCTTTGCCGAGTCCGTAACGGACTTCGCGATATCCGGTTCGACGTGGGCGAAGCCCGCGTCGATCGTGAAGCCGACTTTCATACCCTTGATCCCGCCCTTGCAGCACGAAGGGAAGTCCGGCACGGCCTGCCGGAGGGACCCCGGGTCCCGGCTGTCGTGGCCAGACATCGCCTTCATCAGGATCGCGGAATCCAGCACGTCCCACGTCATCGGACCGCTGGTCGACGTCTGATTGGTCGCCGGGCGGGCCACGCCGCCATACCGCGGGATCCTCCCCTGGGTGGGCTTGATCCCGTAGAGGCCGGTGAAGTGGCACGGCAGGCGTACCGAGCCACCGCCGTCGGTGCCTGTGGCTATCGAAACCATTCCCGCGACGACGCTTGCGGCCGCGCCGCCGCTCGAACCCCCCGGCGTGCGCGTCACGTCCCACGGGTTGTTGCAGGCGGGAGCGACCTTGGTGAACGTCTCGGCGCTGTTGCCGAATTCGGGAGTGTTCGTCTTTCCGACGATCACCGCGCCTGATTTCCGCACCCGCTCTACCACGATCGAGTCGGAGTCCGGGACCCAGTCCTCGTAGACCTTGCAGCCGAGGGTTGTGCGCAAGCCCTTAGTCAGCTCCAGGTCTTTGATCGAAATCGGCACGCCGATCAGCGGCGGCAGATCGCTCGTCGAACGTGCAGCCGCCACGGCGCGGTCGGCCGCTTCGGCGGCCTTGAGGGCGCCTTCCCTGTCCACGGTGATGAAGGCGTGCAGCTGGCCGTCGAGCTCTTCTATTCGCCGAAGCGAGGCCTGGACAAGCTCTTTCGAAGAGATCTTCTTCTGGACGATCAGCTCCCGCTGCTTATGCGCCGGCACGAACATCAGCTCGCGGTCATTCACCTTCGTCTCCTATCAATCCGTCGGGCCTGAGGCTCTCGGGCCTGAAACGATCAGGCCTCAATTCATGACCGCTCCGCCGTTCACGTTCAGCGCTTGCCCGGTGATCTCATTGGCGTCGTCCGACGCGAAGAACGCCACGGACTTGCCGATATCCTCCGGGGTCTGCTCCCTGCCCAACGGCGTCCTGGACTTGATGCTTGCATCGAATACCTGGCGTGGCGACATCCCTTTCATCGATGGGTCGGCCGCGACCCGGTTGATCGCGATCTTCTCCCACATCGGCGTCCAGAGGGTCCCCGGGCACACGCAGTTCACGTTGATGTTGTACGGGGCCAGCGCCAGCGCCAGATGGTGGCAGTACTGGATCGCGGCCGCCTTCGACACACTGTACGGGATCATCACCGAGCCCAGGCCTGCTCCTGGGCCCCTTGGGGCCCGGCCCCCATGGGAAGCGATTATCACTACCTTTCCCGATCGCCGCTCCTTCATCGACGGCACGAAGGCGTCGACCGTGTGGACCAATCCCTTGACGTTCACATCGAAGGTCGCATCCCAGTCCTGCTCCGAATAGTCCGGGCGGTCGGTGAAGCCCGCGGCGCCAATTACACCGGCGTTTGCGACGCACACATCTACATGGCCAAGGCTGCGGAGCGCGTTGGCCGACGCCGCGTCCATGGATGACCTGGATGTGACGTCCGACTCCAGCGCGAACGCGCGGCCACCTGCCGCGTTGATCTCCTCGGCGACCGACTGCGCGGATTTCGCATCGAGGTCGCAGACGGCCACCGCGGCCCCGCGACCGGCGAGCACCATGGCGATCCCGCGCCCGATTCCTCGACCGGCGCCCGTGACCACCACGTTCTTGCCTGCAAGCTGCCCAGCGAGTTGCCTTTCCATGGCGCCCAGCACTCCCTTCATAACGGCCTCCGCGC
Source organism: Chloroflexota bacterium (assembly GCA_016189845.1). Taxonomy (GTDB): domain Bacteria; phylum Chloroflexota; class Dehalococcoidia; order Lucifugimonadales; family Lucifugimonadaceae; genus VGZT01. The sequence goes on from JACPRT010000020.1 coordinate 1,899, forward strand.
GGGGTTGGTCCGCCGGTAGCGCGGGGCACATTATGCATGGCGGGATAAGAGCCGGCCGGGTCGCGGCTGTTGGCTAGTACACTTGAACGCCCGCGCCACCGCCGAATCTGGACTTGCCAGCCAGGCAAGTGCCCACTGGAGCAATCACTTGCAGAGAACCCTGACCGGCCCAGTCGAACTCGAGACCATTGTGTCGCTGGCGAAGCGACGCGGCTTCGTATTCCAGAGCAGCGAAATCTACGGCGGGCTGGGCAGCGTCTGGGACTACGGACCGCTGGGCGTCGAGATGAAACGGAACGTCAAGGACGCGTGGTGGCGCGCCATGGTGCGCGAGCGCGACGACATCGTGGGCATCGACGCCGCGATCTTGATGGATCCCCGTGTATGGGTGGCGAGCGGCCACGTGGCGGGATTCACCGATCCGTTGGTTGAGTGCGACAAATGCCATCGGCGTTTTCGGCAGGATGCCGTCCCGAGTGCTTCTGGTGTCACGGAGGACGAATCTCCTGTGGGCCCGGTCAGCGCCCTGGTGAGCGGTCTGTCCGGACAGGTGGCTCAGGAGTTGAGGAACCGGCTCGAGGCTCACGCAAGAAGTTTGGGTAAGCGCCGTGTGACCGCGGTTGATTACGGAGACGCGGGGGACTATCCGCCGGGTACTGTGCCATGCCCTCAGGGTGACGGCGGGTTCCTCGGTGAGCCCCGTCAGTTCAACCTGATGTTCAAGACGTTCATGGGCCCTGTCGAGGATGACGCCGCTCGTATCTACCTGCGGCCCGAGACCGCCCAGGGCATATTCGTCAACTACGAAAACGTGCAAACGACGACGCGCCGCAAGCTGCCGTTCGGCGTTGCACAGATCGGCAAGTCGTTCAGGAACGAGATAACCCCGGGCAACTTCATCTTTCGCACTCGTGAGTTCGAGCAGATGGAGATGGAGTACTTCTGTCCGCCCGATCAAGCCGATCGCTGGTTCGACCACTGGGTCGAGTTCAGCATGAACTTCTTCAAGCGTTATGGCATACGAGCCGCGAACCTAAGGACCCGGGTGCACACCGACGACGAACGCCCGCACTACGCGAAGGCGGCGCTCGATGTCGAATACAACTTCTCGTTTGGCTGGGCCGAGCTAGAGACGATCAACAATCGGGCCGACTACGACCTGTCGAACCATGAGAAGCACAGCGGCAGGGACCTCAAATACTTCGACGAAGAGACGAAGGCGAAGTTTCTGCCATACGTGGTCGAACCGGCGATGGGCGCCGACCGCACGATGCTCGCGATTCTGGTGGACGCTTACGACGAGGAGCCGGGCGAGAAGGAGTCGCGCGTCGTGATGCGGTTGCATCCGGACATTGCCCCGATCACGGTCGCGGTGCTGCCACTGAGCCGCAACGAAAGGCTCATGCCTACCGCAAGGCGCGTGCACGAAGCCGTGCGCCCGCACTTCAACAGCCAGTTCGACGACACCCAGAGCATTGGCCGCCGGTACCGGAGGCAGGACGAGGTCGGCACTCCACTCTGCGTAACCGTTGATTTCGACACGGTGGAGAAAGACCAGGCCGTCACGATCCGCGACCGGGACACGATGGAGCAGGTCCGCGTGCCGATCGATGGCCTGGTGGCGGCCTTGCGCGACCGGCTCGATGTTATCCGCAAGCGCGTTGCCGGGTAGTACCGCGGTCAAACCGGGCGGCGCAGCCACCGCGCGGGGCGTGCGGAGCGGCCGCGGGCGGGGGAGCTGGTCGTGAGCTTCGGCCTGCCCGATCTCTTCATGGCTATCGTGGCTTGGATCCACGCGATCGCTGCGACCGCCTGGATCGGCGGCAGCATCGTGTTCGCAGTGGTGATCCGCCCGGTATCGAGGGCCGATCCCGAAGGGATGCAGCGGGTGCTCGGCCCGATCTCCTCGGTCTATCGTGAGCTCGTCGACATCGCAGTCATCGCAATCCTCATTTCAGGCGTGATCCTGAGCTTCGACCGGCTTACGTCGCCTGACGCCGACGCCGTTTACGCGTCTGTACTGGCGTTGAAGCTCGCTCTGGCGCTCGTCATGTTCTACGTCGTATGGATGCTGCGCAGGGCCAGTCCCGGCACGCCTCCCAGGGGCCGCATCCTCGGCAGGATTTCCTGGCTGCTTGGCTACAACGCAATTGTGGCGCTGGGACTGGTCGTGTATTTCCTCGCGGACGTGCTCGCGGCGGTCTTCCAGGCGAATCTGCGGGCCGGCTAGAACCGCACTCGCTCATCAGGGGCTGAGGCCTCAGGCGCCCTCCACAAGTCGTTCGACGCCAGAAACACCCGCTTTATGCAACAGCCTCTCGACCGTTTCGCCGAGCACCGGGTGGCGTAGACCGGGAGCGATCTCCGCAAGCGGTGCCAGCACGAACGCGCGGTCAGCCATGCGGGGGTGCGGGACCTTGAGCTTCGAGGTCTCAATGACCTGGTCGCCATAGAGCAACATATCGATGTCGATGAGACGCGGTTCGCCGCGGTAGAGCCGCTTCCGTCCCAGCTTCCGTTCCGCTTGAAGCAGCCGTTTCATGAGGTCCAACGGCGCAAGCTCGGTTTCCAGCTGGCAAACCTGGTTCAGATACAGGGGCTGGGTGCCGACCTTCCACGGCTTCGTCTCGTAGACTGACGAGCACCGGACCACTTTCCCGAGCTTTCCGAGCTCCGCCCGCGCCCGCTCCAGCTTTCCTGCGCGATCGCCCAGGTTGGATCCGAGCCCGATGAAGACCTTCGACTCGGTCACGCCGGTGGGCGCCAGCCGCGGACCACCGCGTCGGACATCCTGGCCACTCGCACCATGGCCTTCACGTCGTGCACGCGCACGATATCGACACCACGCTGGATCGCCAGCGCGACTGTCGCAGCGGTGCCCTCGACGCGTTCATCTGCGGGCAGGTTGAGGACCGCGCCGATTGACGACTTTCGAGAAGTCCCGATCAGGACCGGATACCCCAGCGACTTGAGTGCGAACACGCCCCGCAGCATTTCAAGGCTGTGAAGGACCGTCTTTCCGAAGCCGATCCCCGGATCGACGATGATTTTGCCCGGCTTCACCCCTTCGGCCTTCGCGCGATTGGCAGCGCTGCGAAGGTCTTCGAGCACTTCCGCGACGACGTCGCGATACACGGCCCGCTGCCGTGTGTGGCTGACGACGATCGGCACGTCGAGTTCGGCGACTGTCCCCGCCATGTCTGGATCCCCCAGCATCGAAACATCGTTGACCATCGCCGCCCCGGCCTGCACGGCATCGCGGGCGACCCGCGCCTTGCGGGTGTCGATGCTTACAGGCACCTTCAGACCTGCGACGAGCCGTCCCAGAACCGGCATCACCCGGCGCAACTCCTCGTCGGCAGTCACTGGCGCGGCGCCAACGTAGACGCTCGCGGGCCGGGTCGATTCGCCACCGACA